>CAIVEH010000081.1 GCA_903904855.1 uncultured Bacteroidota bacterium
GAATGCCGCCACTGCCGGTGTTATAGCACCTTTGGCACCTTCGCCTCTCAGCACATTGACTTTGCATGAAGTTTGCAAAAAGGCTGTCAGCAAAAGGATTAATGAATAGAAAATCAGTTTTTTCATTGGTAAGTTTAATTTAGATTATAAATAAGATCAGGCCCCGCTTTTATTATTTCTCCACCAGATAATACCTACAGTGCCCATTAATACTAAAGGCAGAAAGGCAAGGTAAACAATGCCGCCATTAAGGCCCTTTGCACTTTTATCGTCCAGTCCCTGTGCTGTTTTGGTACACACACTACACCCCTGGCCTATAGCAGGGCCAGCCAACAACACACATACCAGTAACAGTAACCCCATTCGTTTCATAAATTAAAATTAGTAGTAAGTAAGGACATAGCCAAATGTGGGGTTTCTTAAACGCTGTATATGGAATGGGCATTAATATATGCAGAATAGAAAAACCGGTGTGGAATTATATTTCCTCTTCCGGCTGAGGTATGGGTATGCCATCAGGTGGCCCAACCACAATTACAATCTCGCCCTTTGGCGGATGCTTTTCATAATGAGCGGCTAAGGCGCAGAGCGAATTAATGTTGGTTTCCTCAAAGAATTTGGTGAGCTCGCGGCACACAGCTGCTTGTCTGTCCGGGCCAAGGTATGTGGCCAGTTCCTTCAATGTTTTAACCAGGCGGTGGGGAGATTCGTAAAGTATGATGGTGTGTTCTTCGAGGGCCAGCTTTTTCATCATCGTCTGGCGGCCCTTTTTGATGGGAATAAAGCCCTCGAAAACGAAACTGTTTGCCGGAAGTCCGGAATTGATGAGGGCAGGTACAAATGCAGTAGCACCGGGAAGGCATTCCACTTTTATTTTATTGCGATTGCATTCCCTTACCAGCAGAAATCCTGGGTCCGAAATGCCTGGTGTGCCTGCATCGGTAATCAGCGCAAATGTTTTGCCTGCTGCCAGTTGCTCTATCAGGTGTGGCAGTATTTTGTGCTCATTGTGCTGGTGGTAGGGCGTGAGGGGTTTATGAATCTGGTAATGGTTCAGCAATACCTGGCTGGTTCGGGTATCCTCACACAGAATCACATCGGCCTGTTTCAGTATTTCAACAGCACGATAAGTAATATCTCCCAGGTTGCCTATTGGCGATGGAACTAAGTAGAGCAATTTTTTAGTCTTAAGTATTTAGTCGTCAGTCTGAAGTTAGTATGCGAAAATCAATCGCAAATACAATTCTGCAATAACAGTCAGAATTTGTACCAGTATCCCTTCAGCTATCCTAAGCCTCTGTGATTGTAAAATCAAACGATTCCATAACCTGGTTTGCGAGCAGTTTCTTGCAGGCTTCGCGCACATGGGCATCTGCATCTGCTTTATCGGCAGCATCTACATGCAAAGTAATATGCTTGCCAATGCGCACGTCGTGCAGCATGGTTAGTCCAAGATTGTGAAGGCTGCTGTTGACTGCTTTACCCTGTGGATCGAGCAGTTCTTTAAGTGGCATTACATTAATGTGTGCAATGAATTTCATTTTATGTATAATTGAATGTTTGTGTTTTTAATTAAATATTTTATCAATTCTATGCTCTCCCGATACCGTTAATGTCAACTGCCAACTGTCAAATTGTTTCCGGCTGCCTGTATATGATGGATATAAGCATATACAGTATAAATCCGAAAGTAATGCTGGCTAAACCCAGAAACGGAAAAGAAGCAGCAGTTAGCAATACCAAAGCCAATTGAGGCCATGCATAAATGAGGCTCCATTTAGATGGCAGCATTTTGATAAATTTCACCTTGGATACCATCAGGAAGCAAAGGATTGCAATAATCAGGTAAATGCTCCATATATTCTGCAATACAGCACTTGCGATGTGTTCTGTTTTAGCTGGCGAGAACCACTGCACCAATGGCAGGGACGCAACAAAAATACCAGTGGCTGGCACAGGCATACCAATGAAGTAAGATTTCTGGCTTGTAGCTGTAATGTTGTATTTAGCCAGGCGCAGGGCTGCAAAGCATGCAATTAAAAACGCGGGCACCATTGCCAGCATATTGGCATCAAGCGCGTTTTTTTCGCCCATTTTGGCATCCCACAGAAACTTAAAGAGAATAACGGATGGCGCAACTCCAAAAGAGACTACATCGGCAAGTGAATCCAGGTCTTTGCCAATAGGAGAAAATATTTTCAGGGCCCTTGCCACTAGTCCGTCGAGCATATCGCAAACCGCCGCAATGCCAATGAAAAAGCTGCCCATATAAATTTCCTCTCTGCCATATACCCATTGCCAGGTAGGCAATCCGCCATGATCGGCCAGGCTCATGCTGGTATAAGGCCGGGCATTCAGGATATAAGCTATAGCTATGCAGCCACAAAATAAATTGGCCAGCGTTAGCAGGTTAGGCAAATGTTTCATTGTGTCAAAAGTAAGAAATAAACTGAATGGCTAAATTGCCCGGTTAAAATAAACGAAAGTAACCACAAGATTCGATTTGAAATTCAAACAGATTTAGCGATAGAACAACAATCAAATTACAATGCAGGCCCATTCATTAGCTTTTATTCTGATCAGCGGCTGGAAAAATAATCGCTTTTATTTCTTTGCAGGCCCAGATACTGTGGATAATTTTTTAACTATACAATTGCCGTTTTCGGCAATGTACAGATTTCCGTGGTTATCAATTGCTATCCCATTGGGTGCAAAATTTGTTGTGGTAGTAGCTTTTGTTCCTTTATCAGCTATGGAAGGCGCTGGTTCTTCCGAAATTGTAGTAACCAAACCGGTATCATTAATTTTCCGGATCCTGTGGTTTAACTGATCAGCGATAAACAGATTCCCCTTGCCGTCGGTTGCAATTCCTTCAGGATGTTGAAAGGATGCTGTTATAGCCGGGCCATTATCGCCACTAAAGGCAGCTTTGCCATTCCCGGCAATGGTAGTTATGATTCCATCAGTATTTATTTTTCTGATACGGTTGTTGTAGCTGTCGGTAAAGTAAACATTCCCTGCGATATCAAGTGCCAGGGCATAGGGGAAATAAAGTTCTGCTGAAACTGCAGGGCCTCCATCTCCACTAAACCCTGCCGATCCTTTACCGGCTATGGTTGCCACAATTCCGGAAGTATTTATTGTCCTTATGCGATGGTTGCCGTAGTCGGTAAAATAAATAGTGCCATTGAAATCAATCACCATGTCTGTAACAAGGTTAACTTGTGTTGCGGTGGCATTATGGCCATCGCCGTTAAAACCAGGTAAGCCTGTGCCTGCAATGGTTGTAATAATACCTGAAGCATCTATTTTTCTGATACGTGATCCTGCCAGCGCCTGACTGTCGGCCAGGGAACTTCCTTTTACATAACTATCCGAATTACCTTCTGATATATATAGATTACCTGCATTGTCTGCAGCTATACATTGCGGGTAAGGAATACCGGCATTCAGAGCCTGACCACCATCACCTGAATGTACTGAGGACCTGTTGCCGGCAATTGTATTTATGACGCCTGATGGACTGATTTTCCGGATACAGCCATTCCCCCAATCGGCTATATAAACATTGCCATTTTCGTCGGGGCTAGCATAAAAAGGATAGGATAAGTTCGCATAAACCGCCGGACCGCCATCACCCGCAAACCCCCGGGAACTATTGCCGGCAAATGAGGTCATTATCTGCGCAGTTGCCCCGGTGCAGATTATTATAGATATAAAAAGAAAGAATGTCCGGAACATAATTTGTCGGGTTTAAAAAAATACCTGCAGAAAATTAATGAATAAAAATTTTGTCAGTCTGCCTGCCTGCTTCTGAAACCGAAGTTAAGAAATAAATTCCCGGGGGAGCAGAAATTGTAACCGGAGTTTCTTTATTGGTAGTAGTAGTGAATTCTTTTATCAGCCGGCCAAAGATGTCAGAGATAGTTACCTGAACAGGCATGGCAGATGAATAAGGCAACGAGAAAGAGAAAGTACCACTATTAGGGTTAGGTGTGATAAGTAAATGATGATAATTTTTTTCTGGTATGCTGGGCACTGCTTCACCACTGCAATGAGCGCAGACCATTCTGATATCTTCGTTGCCCACATCAGCTAAATACATATTATTGTATTGATCGAGGGCAATAGCATAGACCATATTGATTTGGGCGGAATCGGCAGGGCCACCATCACCACTGAAGCCATGTGTTCGGTTTCCGGCCACGGTGGTAATTATACCTGTATGGCTTATTTTCCTGATCAGGTAATTCTCCAGGTCTGAGAAAAAGATATTTCCCGAATCATCCATGGCCATGGCCGAGGGGTAGTTAATTTTTGCAGCTGTAACCGGGCCTCCATCGCCACTATAGCCAAAAGATGTATCTCCTGCGATCGTGTTTATAATACCCAGGTGGTTGATTTTGCGGATACGGTTGTTGCCAGCATCTGAAAAGAAAATATTTCCTGAATGATCAAATGCGATCCCATGCACATCGGTGACTGTGGCTGCAGATGCCGGCCCGCCATCGCCACTGAAGCCCCACAGACCGGTGCCAGCGACAGTGTTTATAATGCCGAATTTATTTATTTTCTGCAAACGGCTTTTTATATTACCAATATAAAGGTTACCTGAATCATCTGCTGCAATACTTCTTATATAGTAAAACCCTTCAGAAGTGGCGGGTATACCATCTCCATTATGTGTTATAGTGCCATTGCCGGCAATAGTAGTAATGATACCGGCGGTATCTATTTTACGTATGTATTCACCGGAATTTACGTAATGCATAGTATAAGGATCGGTAAGGCTGTCGCAGGCTATATACATATTCCCATGATGGTCAATAGTTACCCAAATCGGGAAATTGATCCCGGCAGCCGAGGCCGGGCCACCATCTCCGCTACGTGCGGGCGAGCCATTACCAGCAAAAGTACTGATGATACCTGTTGCAGGGTCAACCACCCGGATACGGGCATTCCAGAAATCGGCAATGTATACCTTGCCTGTAGCATCTGTAGCCACGCCACCAGGCCAGTTAAGAGAGGCATCGGTTGCCGGGCCACCATCGCCTGCATTGCCTTGTGAGCCAGTGCCGGCATAGGTGGTAATTATCTGTGCTTGAATATTTTTTGAGATAAATATTGCCAGAATAAGTACCAATATTTTAAACTTATACATTCGTAGTGCTATTATTTTATATGAAGACGTAAAATACAACCAAAATCTTGGGTATTTTGAAAAATAATCAGGCTATGTTTTTGGAAGACTAAATTAAAGTTAAATATGATCCGCATATATAGGGATCGAATGACTTTGCGTTAGGTTTATAAAATTAAAACGCACAATTATGAACAGACTAATTTTTGCGCTATTCGCGTATGCAATCAGCTTTTTACCAATTAGTGCCATAGCGCAGCCGGCACCACCTGAGAAGCCATATATCAACGTTACAGGAGTTGCAGAACAGGCAGTTGTACCTGATGAAATTTATATCCGCATCAGCATTACCGAGCGGTATGAAGGCAGGGATAAAGTAAGTATTGAAGCTCAGGAAAATGAAATGGTAGATAAAATAAAGGCTCTGGGAATCAATATAAATGACTTTTCACTTAGCGCGGCGGATGAGGTGTACCGGAAGGCGAAAAGTTTCAAAAGGGATGTTATGGGTAAAAGGAATTACGAACTGAAAGTGGGCAGTGCCGATATGGCGGGAAAAGTGCTGGATACGCTGGAGGCCATGAAAATCGTAAATGCCAGCGTTGTAAGATTTGATTATTCTAAAAAGGATGAACTGAAAAAGGAATTGCAGATAGAAGCGATAAAGGCAGCCAGAAACAAAGCCCAATATCTGCTGGAGGCTATTGGTCAGCGTGCAGGCAAACCGATATTTGTGGAAGAAGTAACCGGAAAACTCAATAATAATGAAGTACACAACTTTGCTGAGCGAGGACAATATTACATTGTCGACGGAATTCAGTCGAACGAAGATGTTTATTCACCAGTGCAATTTGAATTCAGGAAGATAGTTTATAAGTATGCTGTAAATGCACGGTTTTTGATAGAGTAGGGTATAGTGGTTCGGGCAATCGATTTCAATTCCTACTCTAATAAATTGACTTATATATATGTTACAATGAAAAATGCCACTGATGGAGATAGTTCTGGTATTGCCATTTGCTCGAATTAATGCAAAATTTGGCTGGACAGTAAGTTATCTGTAATTTTATAAAAATAAATTGTTTTGAAAAGATTCATTTTTATATTCATGGTTTTGGTTTTTCCCTTTTTTGGTTGTAAAAAGAAAACCGTAACTCAAACTAATACACCAAACTATATTAATTATGCCTATGCTGCAAAATACACCCCACTAATGGGTGGGAACAGGGTTTGGCATCGTTATTATACTTATTTTAAAGTGGATTCATCAATGCCAACGCGCGTGAATCTATCTGATACTACCGGCTCAATAACTATAATTGATAATACAACAATAGGTAATCCGTTTATTGGAGATGATTATATTGTAATTAGTAACGATTTAATTCTTCAATCTGACACTTCAGGCGTTTTATATTTTTTGGTAAGTGAAACTTTTGTTGATCGTTCAACATTGGCGTGGCAAGCTTATTACTTTCCAGCTAATGATAGTATTTGTTTGATTCGTGGCAGTAGTCAAGCACCGTGGTATTATCATTATTA
>CAIVEH010000082.1 GCA_903904855.1 uncultured Bacteroidota bacterium
CCATATACTCTATAACTGCATTCTTTATTATATTAATTCTAACATCTTTTATGTATTTCATTCTAATATCTTCACTTTCTGCATCATATACTTCACCTATGTTGTGAAATTTTTGTTTAATTCTGATAATAATCTTTTTAGATAATTTCAAATTATCTATATCATGAGATCGCAATATTTTATATAATGAAACTTCGTCTTTACTATCTAATTCTGAGCGACATTTTGGACAAAATTTGAATGTATTATCTGTAGTTCTAAAATCACATTTTTTATTAGAACATTTCAACTCATTTTCAATCTTCACTTTTGCAATTAAATCCTTAATATCTTGCGTTGTTTCATAATATGCCTGATTAAGGTCCATAGCGATTGTTGAATTTTGTATTTCTACTATTTCTCTTACTATTAATTCAGTTAAAAGAATACTAGGGTTTATTGCAATATAATAACCATATTTCCTATGTCCTAAACTCTTTTTACTATAATCAATATTTATTATATTAGAATATGAAAGGACTGAAAAAACCTTATTGATTTGATCATACGCAGAAGTTGATATATAAAAACCTATTGACAATTTAATATTTTTCTTACGTTGTTTGTCATTCCAAACCCGCAAATTTGGAATTAATGTCTTTTTTATAAACTCTTCTGCTTCATTTATATATTTTTTATATTTAACTAATCTTTGTTTCAATGTATCAAATTCCTTCCATTTTATTGTAAATACACTTCTAATAGCACCAATCAGCACTGTAGGAGTAATTTTTGCTTTAAATGCCTTAATATTCTCTAACTCATCAATTATATGAAATGCAAATCTTGGGTTACCATTACTGCAAATACAAATAGTATCTATTATTTGTTTATTATTAGTGAGATTTTTCCAATAATCTGAATTATATTGTTGAATACGTTTTTTCAGGATGGATTTAATGTATTCAACATCTGTTTTGTTTAGAGGATTCCATTCAATTCTTAATTCTTTAGCATCCTGACCTCTTTAAAAATATTTTCCATAGTTCGTTATACCAGGATATACAGCAGCTTTGCATGAAATTTTAGGGTCTCGCAAACTTTTAAAAAATGTAAAAAATTTTTCTTGTTGGGAAAAGGAGAAAACGTGGGCTGCTTCATCAAATAAAAAAACAATTCTTTGTAAATCAAAATCTTTTACCAATGATAAAAGAAAATCCTTGAATGTCTGTGGATTATCTAAAATTTTTACTAATTCCTTTGAAGGAGATATTTTTCTTACTTCATTGCTATCCTTAATGTCGCCTTTTTCAAGTTTTTTTATATAATCACCTAACAATTGAGAATATTTATCATGTTTTTTCTCAGTTGATGTTTTGAAAATTGCCGATAATTTTTTATTTAATATATCAATATAATCAGGTTTTAATTGATAAATTTTCAAAAGTGTTTCATACAAAATTTTACCCATTGTCCATTGAAGGAAAGGATCTACTGCATTGCTTACAATTTCAATTCTTTCTAGTCTAATTGATTCCTCAAAGGATATCCATACAGGAAGTATACTATTTCTGCCAAATTCTTTCTGGGATTTGAGCATGGCAGCCTTCATTAACATTGTTTTACCAACCCCACGGCTACCTTCTAATAAATATTGTTCAGAATCCAATAATCTATTAATTTTGTCATCATTTCGATCAACAAAATATTGCAAGATTAAATTATCATCTAGACTTTCAGTCCGATCTAAAATAAAGTCACCTAAAGATTCTTTCATTTAATTATTTTAATGGTATTTGATTTAGCTGCCAATTTATTTAATGATTTATTAGAAAAATCATTAAATCTAAGTATATACATGCAACAAATTAATTGGATTACCTCTTTAAATGCTGTTTCGAAATTTTTTAGGTAAGTTTTGTTATATACTATTTCTAGACTATTTTTTTTTGTTAAAGTGTTGAATCTACCATGAACTACATCGCATAATTTCGAATAAGTATATACAAGTCTTTCGCTCAAAGAATTATCTTTAAATTGTATTGATTCTATATTTGAATAGAACGTTTTTATATAAATTGTTGTGAAAAAATCATGATTTTTAACCAAATTACTTACATATTTATCTGCCTTATTATTTTCGTTAATAAAAAGTCGTAATTCAATTTTATGATCGTAATAATAAAAAGCATGGCAAGATAGTTCGAAAATATTTCTAATTCCTGATATAGCTATTCTGTATTGACCGGATATAGCTGAATAAATAGCGGAGATAGAATCTGAAATTATCTCATTCCAATAAAAATCTAATTCTTTATCCTTCAAAATAATATTATCTCTAATTTCCATTAAAGTATTTAAATATTCAAGGAATAATGACAGATCATTATCCTCAATTGTATTTTTTTGGATAATACCAACAGAATTTATTATTTGCTCAAATGTTTGTTTTGTATATGACATCAGATTAAAAAATAGTTTTTTTTTCAATTAAACAACTATAAAGATACTATTTTTTTGAAAAATTATATTGGTGAATAAAAAAGCAGCATTTTACAATTCTAAAAATAACAATTCCAATCATACAATTCACAAAAAAGCCCCGAAAAACCGGGGCTCTTAAAATCTATATTCAAATTAATGATTACTTCTTAAACTGCGGAATCAACTCTGCGGCCAGTTGCTTCATTTTGTAGAGGCCATCTTAGGGCAAGTTATATTTCTTGAATTCGGCTAGTACATAGAAGAGAGACAGTTTCTAATTCCGTTACCAAAATTCAAATAAAAGATGAAATAAAGCGTATTTTTGTGATGTAATGCTCCTATTTCTGGATATAGATGGTGTAATGGTTCCCGCCAAAGGCTGGAAAAGCCCTGAATTGCTTGGCGATGGTTTCCCGGCATTCAGCAGCAAAGCAACTTATGTTCTTCAGAATCTAATTTCCGAAACTACTACTATTATCCTTACAACTTCTCATAAGTCGAACTATAGTATTGAAGAGTGGAAAAATATTTTTAAAACCAGGAATCTCCATATTGAAAATCTGAATCGCCTGCCACATAATGGTAATAATCTAACCAGAACGGAGGAGATAGTACAATGGTTCAACAGCAACAATGTAAATGATGATTTTATTATTATTGATGATGACAGGTCTCTGAACGAACTTCCTGATTTTTTGAAAAAAAATTTAGTCCAAACCAGCCCTTATATTTGGTCTGACCGAGGAGCACTTAACAATTGCCAGGTCAATAATAATGAGGAAAAGCACTTCTCTGATAACATCTGATAATTAAGGCTTCACATAATAATATTTACTTGTTTTTCCAGAATACGAATGTAAAAGCCCCGGAAATCTCCGGGGCTCTAAATATCAATCCAAACAATAATTACTTCTTTAACTGTGTTATCAACTCAGCGGCAAATAGTTTCATTTTATTGAGGCCATCTTCTGGCAGATTGCCCTTTTTGAATTCTGCCAGTACTTCGGGGAGTTTCAGTTCCATCTGCTGCAGGAAGGTTTCTTCAAAAGCCGTTGAAACATAAATCACAAATAAAATGGTTATTTTTCGGGCTAAAAACATACCTTCGTATAGGTAACATTACTTTATCTTATGGCTCAGCTTACTGTTCCTATCCCCGACAATAAAATTGATTTCTTTATTGATTTAGCCAATAATCTTGGTTTCAGAATCGAAAACAATTTGCAAAAAAATGTCCTTACACCAAGGCAAATTGAACTGGTAGAAGAAGCGCGCAAGAATATAAAAGATAATCCGGACAGCTATTTAGATTGGGAAGAAGCACGCAAAACCTTACATGTAGGCTAATGAATATTCCGGACTTTTCATTATCTCCTTCACAGTTCATCTCAAGATTGTGGCCAAAATTCGATTATACATAGGTGCAAATATGCAAAAGCCCCGGAAAATCTCCGGGGCCTTTAAACTTATTTCTTTAAAAAACTGACCAAATTACTAATACCCAATACCCAATTCCACAAAGAATTACTTCTTAAACTGCGGTATCAACTCTGCGGCCAGTTGCTTCATTTTGTTCAGGCCATCTTCTGGCAGGTTGCCTTTTTTGAATTCGGCAAGTACATCCGGAAGTTTTATTTCCATCTGCTGCAGGAAGATTTCTTCGAATGCTTTGATGTTCTTCACCGGTACTTCGCGCAGCAGGTTGTTGGTACCGAGGTACACAATAGCTACCTGTTTTTCTACGCTATAGGGGTTGTACTGCAACTGTTTCAGGATTTCCACGTTACGGCTTCCTTTATCAATTACGTTCTTGGTTGCAGCATCGAGGTCGCCTCCGAACTTAGAGAAGGCTTCCATTTCGCGGAAGAGCGCCTGGTCGAGTTTCAGCGTACCAGCCACTTTCTTCATTGATTTGATCTGCGCATTACCACCCACACGGCTTACTGAGATACCCACGTTGATGGCGGGACGGATACCGGAGTTGAACAGGTTCGACTCAAGGAATATCTGGCCATCGGTAATGGAGATCACGTTTGTAGGGATGTATGCCGATACGTCGCCGGCCTGTGTTTCAATGATCGGCAATGCGGTCAGTGATCCACCACCCTTCACCATGTGACGGATGCTTTCTGGCAGGTCGTTCATTTTGCTGGCCACATCATCGTTTCCGATAACCTTGGCTGCACGCTCAAGCAAGCGGCTATGCAGGTAAAATACATCGCCCGGATAAGCCTCACGGCCCGGTGGGCGGCGCAGCAGCAGCGATACCTCACGGTAAGCCACAGCCTGTTTTGAAAGGTCATCATAGATAACCAAAGCTGGCCTTCCGGTGTCGCGGAAGAACTCACCGATGGCAGCGCCCGCAAATGGTGCGTAGAACTGCAACGGAGCAGGCTCAGATGCCGAAGCTGCAACTATGGTAGTATAATCCATAGCGCCGTTTTCTTCGAGCGTCTTCATTACTCCAGCCACTGTTGATGCCTTCTGGCCAATAGCTACGTAGATACAATATACAGGCTTGCCTGCTGCAAAAAATTCTTTCTGATTAATGATGGTATCAATGCAGATAGCGGTTTTACCGGTCTGGCGGTCGCCAATAACCAGCTCACGCTGTCCGCGGCCGATAGGGATCATCGCATCGATCGCTTTGATACCTGTCTGCAGTGGTTCCTTTACAGGCTCACGAAACAGTACGCCCGGCGCTTTACGCTCCAGTGGCATTTCATAAAGCTGGCCTGATATAGGTCCTTTACCATCAATAGGCTCACCGAGTGTATTTACCACACGTCCCACCATACCATCGCCCACCATGATAGAAGCGATCTTGTTGGTGCGCTTTACGGTATCTCCTTCACGGATCTCCATATAGTCACCCATCAGTACCACACCCACATTGTCTTCTTCCAGGTTCAAGGCAATGGCTTTTACACCATTGTCGAACTGCACCAACTCACCCTGGCGCACGCCGTTAAGGCCATACACGCGGGCAATACCATCTCCTATCTGCAATACAGTACCTACTTCTTCAAGCGTGGCGGCACTGTCGACGTGGCTCAACTGCTGGCGCAATATCGCCGATATCTCATCCGGTTTAATATCAACCATATATTTTGTATTTAAAAAGTCTTATTTATTTAAGTCTAAAGTCTTTAGTATTTAGTCTAAAGTTTAATTCCTGAGTGTATTTCCTTCATTTTTACATTTCCACATTCTTCATTTTCACATTAAATTCAGCCATTGAGCCATTGCGCCATTAAGCAATTACCCAATCTTACTCTCGTAGCTCTTATCAATCACCTTATTCCTGAAGTCGGCCAGGCTCTTGCGCACACTGGCATCATACAGCCTATCTTCCACTTCTATCACAAATCCACCTATCAGTTTCTCGTTTACTTCTGTTTTCAGATCCACAGTATCAGCAGGCATATAGGAAGCAATCTTTTCCTTTATGCTGTTTTTGAAAGCATCGCCCATTGCTGTAGCAGTAGTAACCTTTACAGTACGGATGTTTTTGAGAGCATTGTACTGGGTCTGGTAAGCTATAGCTATTTCGGGCAGGTTAGATTCACGGCCTTTTGCTACCAGCAGATTTACAAACACCTGTGTAAGCTGGCTCACATTGCGGCCTTCCAGCAGCAACTTTACCACATTCATTTTCTTATCACCATGAATAACAGGGCTGCGCAGCATTACTACAAAATCATGGCTTTGCTCACAAATACTGTTGAGCAACTGCATATCTTTCAGCGTATCCTCCACACTGTTCCTTTCAATAGCCAGGTCCAGCAGTGATTTCGCATATCTTGTCGCGAGGCGCGGATTTTGCATATATATCTAAAAATTCAAAATTAAATTCAATAACTCTCAAAAAATCAACCTCAAAAAAGATCAACCGCCCAATATCTTAACCCCGACGTACTCCCCTTCAGGGGCAGGGGGTTTAATTCAACTTAATATCCTTCGACAGCATCTGCATATATGCTTCCTGCCCCTCGGCTGCATTCAATTGCTTACGCAAAATCTGCTCAGCTACAGAGATAGCAAGACTGCCAATCTGGTTTTTAACTTCAGTGATAGCAGCCATTTTCTGCTGCTGAATCTGGTGCTGGGCATCAATTATTATCTTGTTAGCCTCAACCTTAGCCTGATCTTTAGCTTCGCCTACTATTTTGTCGCGTGTTTCTTTAGCTTCACGCAGCATGGCAATACGCTCTTCGCGGGCAGTAGCCAGCAGTTTTTCATTATCAGCCTTCAACTGACTCATTTCAGTTTTTACGCGCTCCGCAGTAGCGATTGAATCGGCAATACCCTTTTCGCGCTCACCCAGCGACTCAATGATTGGCTTCCAGGCAAACTTGCGCAGAATGAAAAATACAGTAAGGAACGCAAGCAGCGTCCAGAAAAATAACCCGAATTCCGGTGTAAGCAAATCCATACAAAAAAGTTAAAACCCACGGCCCCTGAAGGGGAGTAAAACCCCTACCCCTAAAGGGGAGTACGTTGGTAGTTAAAAATTAAGCTCTCTCCAATAATTGAGCAGAGAAAAAATTAGTAATAATATAAAGAACTAGCAAATTTAAAAAATCCAACCGTTGAAAGTAAAATACCAACGTACTACCCTTTAGTGGTCTGGGATTTCAATTAATCCCGACTTCAGAAGCAATGCACCCTATGCGCACCTCTTATGAAGCCGGGAGTTTTGCCCGATCGCTGAAATCACCGCACCTGCGTGCTCCCCTTTAGGGGTTGGGGGTTTCAGGGGCCGGGGGTTGGTTCTTAAAGTACCATAGCCAGGAAGCCTACGATAATTGCGAACAGAGCAGCACCCTCTACGAGGGCCGCGGTAAGGATCATGTTAGCACGGATATCGTTAAGCGCTTCAGGCTGACGTGCGATAGATTCTACGGCGCCTTTACCGATTTGACCAATACCAACACCAGCGCCCAGAGCTGCGATGCCGGCGCCTATTGCACCACCACCTTTAGCTGTACCGTCTGCTACCAGCATAATTGCGTTCATTAAAACTGACATATTATATGGATTTTGATTAAAAAAAACTCGTTATTGTTATTTATTTAAAATTTCACCTATCACCTATCACCTATCACCTATCACCTATCACCTATCACCTATCACCTACTAATGGTGCCCCTCAGCTACATGACCATGTTCTGCTTCATGC
>CAIVEH010000083.1 GCA_903904855.1 uncultured Bacteroidota bacterium
GGATGAATATCACTTTAGATATAACAGAAGACAAAAAATGGGAGTAATCTTTGATACCCTTATAAAAAGAATGGTCAAAAATGATCCAATACGCTTGTTATCAAAGGATTGATATTGCGACCTAAGTGCCTATACCTAAAACTTTAATTGAAAACTTCACCCCTGCACAACTGGAAAAGAAAAAGTTCAAACTATTCGACTTCTTTGCCAATTGCGAATACTTTGAGCACGAATTCAATTATGATGAAGTAATAAAGTTACCTGCAAAAAGTACTTTTATCAGATCAAAGTCAACCGAATATACCCCGCTTTCGGGTTATGATAGTACAATGCCCGACCCTCTGTTAACATATATTGCAACTGATATTGGGGATCAGGGAATGAAGATTGATCGTAAATTATTTCAGCGGTTCGAAGATGTGGTAAAAGAAGATGCAGTCGTTAATGAGATGATGAAGCAGCAGAACTTTGAAGCTGCCGAAAAATATATCATCGAAAATATTTTCGAAAAGCCTAAAGAATATTACAATCTCGATAAACTGCGCCAGGCAGTAAAAATAGATCGCCGCCTGTCATTGCGCGAAGTGCTGCAGAAAATTTATGGCCTCATTCCTTTCTTCAAAAACAAAGATGAAATGCTGGAAGAGGAATTTGATAAATTCGATAGCCAGTATCTGCCCGATGAAAAAGACTTCAGCTATGCCAAACATTTCTTCAAAAGCTACATCACCGATAGCCAGTTCAGGGAAATTATAGAAAAAAAGAAATTCGCCGAACTCAACACTAACCCCAATGAAGAATCATTCCGTAAATTGTCCCCGGAATTAAGAAAAAAAATACCGGAATACATAAAGGACAATATACCGTTAAATCAATTCATGGCTTAAAAGGGTCGAATTCGACCCTTTTAAAAGTGAAATGAATTCTGTTCTAAACCCCCTCGAATTCGATGGATTTAATAATAAGAAACACAACCATGATACAACGAAATTCATACCTTATCATTTCAATTCATTCCAAATCATAGTTCAAAATAACCAATGCTCGATACCGATACTAAAAGAAGAATTGACACAGCACGCGATATATTAGTAGGCAAAGTGCCAGACCCCAAAAGCCAGGTCGAACAGATCACCATTGCCCTCATTTACAAGTTCATGGACGATATGGATAAAGAATCCATTGGCTATGGCGGCGAACCATCTTTCTTTACTGGCGATTTCGAGCAGTTCGGCTGGTCGCGCATTTTCGATCCCACGCTTAGCGGCATAGACACACTCAATCTCTATAGCGAAGCCATTGTAAAGCTCAATGAAAACAGCAAAATACCCCAGCTCTTCCGCAATATCTTCAAAAATGCTTACCTGCCCTACCGCGACCCCGAAACACTGAAGCTCTTTCTAAAAACCATCAACGAATTCACCTACGACCACAGCGAGAAATTGGGTGATGCATTCGAATACCTGCTCTCCGTCCTCGGCTCCCAGGGCGATGCCGGGCAGTTCCGCACGCCCCGCCATATCATTGATTTTATGGTGGCGGTAATGCAGCCCAAAAAGCACGAATCTATCTTAGACCCGGCTTGTGGCACCGCTGGCTTCCTCATATCATCCTACAAGCACATTGTAGCAGAAAACACCAAAAAGATAAACGGCGATCTGCTCACCCCCGACGACCGCAAGCGCATAACAGAAAATTTTGCAGGCTACGATATCTCACCCGATATGGTGCGCCTCAGCCTCGTTAATCTCTATCTGCACAACTTCACCGCGCCCAACATACACGAATACGACACCCTCACCACCGATACCCGCTGGGGCGACTACTTCGATATCATCCTCGCCAACCCGCCATTTATGACACCCAAGGGAGGCATAAAGCCCCATAAGCGCTTCACAGTGCAGGCCAACCGCAGCGAAGTATTGTTTGTAGACTATATAGCCGAGCACATTCACCCCACCACAGGCCGCGCAGCCATTATAGTGCCTGAAGGCATTATATTCCAGAGTGCGGGGGCTTATAAATCCCTCCGCAAAATGCTCGTCAGTGATTACCTCTATGCTGTAGTAAGCCTTCCAGCAGGTATCTTCCAGCCTTATAGCGGTGTTAAGACCTCTATCCTTTTTCTCGATAAACAACTGGCTAAGAAAACCGATAAAATTCTGTTTGTAAAAGTTGATAATGACGGATTTAGTTTGGGAGCACAACGGCGGGAGAATAATAAAAGTGATTTGCCTTTAGCATTGGAAATATTCAATAAGTTTAAAGAATCCATTCTTATTGGTGATCCATTTTCAAAAATACTATCAGAAGAATTAAAAGATATAACCGCTATTGTTGAAAAAGAAAACATTCTAGCAAATAGGGATGTTGTCTTAAATGTTGAACGATATCTGGAATCAAAATTTAGGCAGACTGATTTTGAATTAGTTAAAATAAATGAGCTATGTAGTTTGGTTCGTGGGAGTAGTCCAAGGCCACAAGGAGATCCAAAATACTTTGGAGGAAATACCCCAAGATTAATGATTGCAGATGTGACGAGGGATGGTATGTATACTACACCCAAAATCGATTTTTTGACGGATGAGGGTGCTTTGAAAAGTCGTCCCATGAAAAAGGGGGAAGTAATTATGGCAGTTAGTGGTAATCCAGGGTTAATGACTATTCTTTCGGTTGATGCATGTATTCATGACGGTTTTGTTGGTTTTAGGGAATTGAGTGACAGGGTTATACCAGAGTATTTATTTTATGTATTAAGTCACATAAAAGATGAGAATAATAGCAAGGCTGAAGGTGCAGTTTTCAGGAATTTAACAACAGATCAAATAAGAGATTTTGAAATTCCACTTCCGCCGCTAGAAATCCAGCAACAAATAGTAACCAAAATAGAAAGCTACCAAAAAATAATTGATGGCGCCCGCCAGGTAGTAGAAAATTACAAACCGCAAATAGATATTGACCCTGAGTGGGAAATGGTGGAGTTAAAAAGTGTCTGTGAACACATAACTAAAGGGTCAACACCTACAACCTATGGTTTTAAGTTTCAGAAAAGTGGAATATCCTTTGTGAAAATTGAAAGCATTACCGATGATGGAGATATAGATGAAGATGAGCTTTCTTTTATTGATGAAAAGTGTCAGGATAATTTTAAACGAAGTCAATTAAAAGAGAACGATGTGCTTTTCTCAATTGCCGGAACTAATATGGGGATAACAGGAATTGTACATAACGATATTCTGCCAGCCAATACAAATCAGGCACTATGTATTATTCGTCCATTAGAAAAATTATTGCCGAAATTTGTCTTTTACTATTTAAGGTCTTATACCATCCAAAATGAAATTGAAAAATTAAAAAAGGGTGTTGCCCAATTCAACCTGTCACTTCAACAAGTGTCCGATCTTTCTATTCCTTTACCTCCCGTTAAAATTCAAGAAACGATTGTGAATCAAATTGAGAATGAAAAAAAACTAATCAACGCAAATAAAGAACTTATTAAACTCTACGAGCAAAAAATAAAAGACGAGATCAATAAGCTATGGCAGGAGAAGGGAGTAAATGAGATAGTTAATTAAAAATAATAGAGAAAACCTTTGTATTATCAAATTTAGTTTATAAATTTGATGTTATGACAGTTGGTGATTATCGTGCTTATAAAGATAGTATTTATAAATCCTTTTCAAAGGATTTAAGTCATTATGAAAAAAATTTCACCTTGTTGGCTACTGGAATCTTAGCTTTTTCTGTCACGTTTATTAAAGAGATTATCAAAATTTCCGAAGCTGTTTATTTACCTGCATTGTTTGTTGGTTGGGCTTTAATTGTAATAGCTATCGGTCTCATGATGGTTTCATTTTTGATGGCTGTAAATGAAGGCAATATACTTTGGAAAGAAGTTGACGATTATTTATTGAAGAATAAATTTTTCGATAATAATAAAGTAATGAGTGATGCGGAATATCTGGAAATAAAACTTCCAACAAATGAAATTTTATATCGGGTTAAAAGGCGTCTCAAAATCATAAGATACTTAGCTATTGTTACATTTTTATCTGGCATTATCACATTTTCATCTTTTGTAGGTATTAATTTGGTACATGAAAATGGTAAAGATAAATCAACTAAAATACTTAATAATAAGAGCAGCATTACCATCAAAACAGGGAATACCGAGTCTAAAACTAACGATAGTGTAATAGTACTAAATCATTGATTATGGCATCATCCCGCGATAAGAAAATTTTCGGTTCCCGTAAATCAAAAAGCAAGTTGACCGGGAGATCAAAAAAATATCAGCCGTTTTTGCCGGACAAAAGGTACTATCATGAGAAAGGTTATATTATAATTGCAAAAGAGTCAGGTGGCGGCCCCTAATATTAATAAATAAATTTTATTGATTATTTAATATTTACCAATAAATAATATTAATATTTGGCCATGGCATTACCCGGTAAGAAAAAAATTGTCAAACGTCCCGTAAAAAAACAGGAACCAGTGAAACGGGATCCGAAATGGATTCCAGAGCCACCCTTTTTTCCTGAATCACCCGGATCTCCATACATTGCTGTTGATCAGGAACCAACTGGAGGGCCAAATATAGAAGATTGGGCATTCCCTGATACGTCCCTTAATGAATTAATAGATTTGCCTAAGGCATTAAGAGAATCACCTGGAGGTCCCTGATGTCCCCAATTGGCCATAGTATTCCAATAAACATTAAATAAATTATGTTGTTTGTAGTCTCAGACTACACTCATGTGGCTGCCAATCTCAGATTGGCGAATAAGTATTTACCATCCACACGCTCACGTTTGCAACCTAAATGCACCGGCGTTGCTTTTGCAACGCACGTTTTATTATATATATGCCTGTCATTGCATTCATACAATTCAGTAAAGCACAATATATCAATCACAAATAGGTTCACCCCTAAGGGGGGCGTGTAAAATATAAAATATCCTAGCTACAAAGCGCAAGCCCACTACCGGGGCACACTATTTCACAACAATCCTCCTTATTCTTTAATCCTGAAAATCCTGATCCAAAATAAATACGCCTGTAAATTAGGAATTACCAATTACTCGTCTTACCTTTGTTCCAAATTATTAGGATAATTGACAATTTATTAAACTATGAAACAATTATTATTTCATCCTGAGTATATCGAAGGGATTTTTACCAACTCAGGCACCAATCACACAAACATTCTCGATGATTTAGGCGATTGAAAATTGTATATTTTTATTACCGCTATACTTCTGAATACATTACCACATTTTTACATTAATTTAAGCCTGTACTCAGTTTGTTCCCAATCCCGCAAAAATGAGATAAGATGAGATAATCGTAAATTAATTTATATTAGCCACCAGCAAGGGTTTTAGCGTTTACAGTTATCCCATCGCGTTTTTTTAAGAACATGGGATAATGACCTAAAATTACAAATAAACAAATTCCAAACCTGCCAGTAGATAGGCAAGTTTCTAGGATAAGAAGGTCCATGAAGTGTACAATTTTTGTTCAGTTTTTGTCCAGTTTTTTAAATTTAACTCTATGATTATCAATCAAACTACCATGCAATTTATTGAAACAAAAAACTGTTCACTTAGCCCGGCACAGATAGCTTGCCATTGCACTTGCACTGATCTGAAAATCCCTACCCATTGAATCTTGCCGGTTAATCCTGAAAATAATTGTAAGATGTATAGAGTATCGAAAACCAACACAGTGCAATTTTAATGACTTCCGGTTTTCCGGAAGTAACCGGAAGCAAAACCAGAAGTTTTATTTGTGCAGGTACCAAAATAGTACTAAGGTTTGGTCAGAGATTGCAGCTGCAATTTAAATAATTACTTTTGAGGCCGCATGAATACACCTACCAACTATATCGTTTTTCAGTGCTATGGCAATGAAAGTGTATTTCATGAGTGTGCCTTTGCCCTGTTATCGCTTTCACGGGTATATGAGGGCGGTGTACCGGCAGGGTTGGAGATATGGATATATACCGATAATGCGGCATGGTTTCAGAGGTTTAAAGATTGCCCTTTGCCCTTGCAATTCCGGAAGTTAGAACCGCAAACCATAAAAGCATGGCGGGGAAAGATTGATTTTGTGCACCGGGTTAAGATTGAGGTATTGAGGGATTTTACTGAAAACAGAACAGGCAATGTACTATATGCAGATACCGATGTGGTCTTTACAAATCCTGTTGAACCGATGATGCAGGCGGTGGAGTCGGGGCGATTGTATATGCATGTGATGGAGGGGAAAATAAGCGATGAGGGCAACCCGGTTTTGAAAAAACTGAATGATTATCTGAAATCGACGAGACTGAAGCATACCAATGGCGTGCTGCTGAATGAATTTGCAATGTGGAATGCTGGTGTGCTTGGGTTTAATACCCGTTTTTCGGCTGAGCTGGACCGGATACTTGATTTTACGGATATGATTTATCCGCAATTTCCGAAGCATGTGGTGGAGCAGTTTGCCTTCTCGGTGTTTTTCCAGGCAGCAGGTAATGTAAAATCTGCATCGCCTTACCTGATACACTACTGGAACCTGAAAGAAATAAGGCCGCTGTTGACTGATTTCTTTACGAAGTTTAAATACAAAACCTGGAAGGAGCTGACCGGGTACAGCGCTCTGATACAGTTGCCGGTACTGATGCAGGAGAAGGCTAACTTTTACCAGAACAGAAATATTAAGGGTAAGCTACTCAAAAAAAAGTGGACGCCGGCAATACCTGAATGGGATGAGATGATGAAGCAATTATAAATTGTGTTACTTCTATAGGCGTTGCCCATGCTCGATTTCATAGGGCGTTGCCCTATGCTATGGGATTTTGCCCTTTCAGGGCGGGCTTGTGGACGATGCTATACGCGGGTTTCGATGGGCGATGCCCGTCACTAGGGGATTTTGCCCTTTCAGCGATATTCGTATTTAAGCCTGTCAAGCGCAGCTATAATGTCGTTCATGTATCTTTACATTATGAGGCATTTTGTGGTCTTATTCTGTATGCTGGTTTGCGGTTTGAAGACTGCAAAGGCAGCAAACTATGTTTATGATTACAATAATAACTGTAACAGGGCTTATCAGAGTTATCTGTCGCTGCATTTTGCAGAGGGTCGCAGTGCATTATTCAGTGAAATTTCGGCCAATCCGTATAACCTTATGGCTACCTATATTGCAGATTATGAAGACTGCATAATGCTACTGCTGAACTGTGATAAAGAAGAATACAAACATAGGGAAGCCCATATGAACCAGCGGCTGAACCTGCTGGAAAAAGGCGATCATAACTCGCCCTGGTACCGGTTCACGAGGTCGGGGGTATACCTCCACTGGGCCCTGATCAATATGCGTATGGGAGATACGTATCACCAGGCTATATACTTCCGTAAATCTTTCCTTCTGCTTAAGGAGAATAAGAAGCTGTTTCCGCAGTTTGAATACAATTCAGTTTTTGCAGGTTTGCAGGAAGCTGTGGCGGGTTCGCTGCCCGATAATTATAAATGGCTGGCGGCATTGTTTGGTATCAAGGGCAGTGTAAAGAAAGGTACAGACCAGCTGGAGGTGTTTTTAAATACCCACTCACCTGAGCAACCCTTGTATGCCGAAACGCAGTTATATTATTTGTTCACCCGGTTTTACCTGGTAGCCGATCAGAGGGGAGTATGGGAATACCTGACCGGCAAGCGGTTTGCCACACGAAACAATCTGCTCAATACCTATGTAAAAGCGAACCTGGCGCTGGATTACCGGAAGGCTGATGCGGCAATTGAAACGCTAAATGCAGCTATGGCTGAACCGGAATATAAAAACTATCCGGTGTTTGACTACCAGATGGGTATGGCGCTACTGACCCGAGCCGATACAGGCTGTACCTATTATTTCAACCAGTACCTGAATAAAAACAAGAGTGAATTATTCATAAAAGATGCCTGGCAGAAGATGGCTTTTGCCTGGTATATTGCTGGTAATACCGCTAAGGCGGAGTATTGCAAAAAGCAAATAATACAGCGTGGTACTGCCAGGCTGGATGCCGATAAACAGGCCGAAAAATTCGGGGAGAAAAAAACCTGGCCTATGCGGAAACTACTGCAGTGCCGGTATCTGATAGAAGGTGGATATTACAAACAGGCGCTTGCGGTACTGAACACTATCGATAATGCCAGCCTTACCAACATTGCCGATAAAGAAGAATATTATTTCAGGATGGGCAGGATTTATGAGGAGTCGGGAAACAGCACCAAGGCGCTGGAATTTTATCAGTACGCCATAGCTATGGGCAAAAACAGGCATGAGCAATTTGCCGCAAGGGCTGCGCTGCAAAAGGGAAGAATTTATGAACAGACCGGGAACAACCCTCAGGCCATTGCCAGCTATAAAGAATGCCTGGCGATGCCCGAACATGATTTTCAGAATTCGATAGATAACCAGGCAAAAGCGGGATTGAACAGGGTGGATGGGAAGTGATCTAATACTCTAAAGGTTCCATGCTGGTGTGTCGCATACGTAAGATAATAATTTCCGATTCCTGTATCCAATAAGATATTCTATAATGATACATGATAAAAGCTCTGAAGCTTCCATCATTATTGATTTTATATTTATCTGCCGGATACTTTTTGGGATTTGAGTTTAAAGTAAGGGTCTTGTCAATTATCTTTTTCCTTACTTTTTGGGAGTTAACAAGTGAATCCTTCTTGATATAGCTGATGGCATCTTTTAGCTGAATTCTGGCCGATCTGGTTCAGGTAACTTTTTGTTGCATGATTACCAGGATTCAGATTCTCTAAGAAGGTCTTCGGCAGAAATAACTAAACCAGTTTGAGCTTCGAGTATAGCTTCATCTATTTCTTTATTATATTGTATGGTAAACTCTTCCTTAGTCATCCTTTTAGGTATTTCTTTTGAAGATAAGAATGATTTTATCTGAGACAGCAACGATATTTTTTCCTCATTTTCCAATAAAGGCAAGTATTTATTAATCTCGCGATCTAATGATAGTGCAGACATAATTTCTGTTTTGTATTTCAAAGTTAGTGAAGATTTCAAAATATACTTCATGACTTTTTGAGCATTCTTTAAAGAATCCTTCCTTATATAATTACATACTGCTCCGGGTTGTTTAAGCGCAGCTTTATCCCAGTTAACTAAAACCATGATTCAGCTATTTTCTCAGCATCTTCCATTGTATGAAATTCGCCAGCAGCTATTCGTGGCAAAGCCTCATCCTGCTCTTTATTGAATTCCTTAATACTCACCACTGGTTTCATTAAATTCAGTTCCAGGTGGTGGTGGCTGGTGGATCAAAGTATCAGCCGACACACAATCTGTCCACCCTTTGGGAATGGGGAAGGTTTTCTTAGGGTCATACTTTTTACTGAGCACCTCGTCCTTCCACACCTTTTTCATAAACAGCGCCCAGATGGGTAATGCGGAGGCGGCACCTTGCCCGTCCTGCTCTCTTCTGAACCGGAACTCGCGGTCGTTGCAGCCCACCCATGCACCGGCTATCAGATCAGGCGAATAGCCTATAAACCAAGCATCGGCCTGGTTGCTGGTAGTACCTGTTTTACCAGCAATATCGCTGGTTATCTGATACCTGCCCCTAAGTCTTGCACCGGTACCGAAATTCACAACACCGCGCATCATATTAACCATTTTATAGGCTACCGTATCGTTGAGTATTTCTTTCTGAACAGGGGTGAATGTCTTCAGCACCGTGCCGTTCTTATCTTCTATCTTGGTAATATAGTAGGGCTGTGTATTGATACCCTTGCCCGGGAACATACTGTAGGCCCCCAGCATTTCGGTAAGCGAAATATCTGATACTCCCAGCGCGACAGCGGGCACTTTATCAATGCGGCTGGTGATACCGCACTTCTGCACAAAATCTACAAATGGGTCTATCCCCACCTGCCGCAACACATACAGTGCGGCATTGTTTATGGATTTTGCAAGGGCTTCCTTCATAGTTACATGCGGGTCGTAGGATGCTTCTTTATCGGCATTGTAACCCATCTTGGTCGGGAAATCCTGAGGGGTGGTCTCGATTGAGGAGCAAGGATCAAAACCATTGTCAATAGCGAAGGTGTATAACAGCGGTTTGATGGTTGACCCTACCTGCCTTTTGGCATTTATGTTTACGTGATCGAACTGGAAGTAATTATGATCTATTCCGCCCACCCATGCTTTAACCTCGCCTGTAGCGGGGTCCATAGCCATAAATCCGGCCTGCAGAAACAGCTTCATGTATTTCAGTGAGTCGAGGGGACTCATAACCGTATCGAGTGAGCGGGTTTTGTTCCAGGCAAATACCTTCATTTTCACTGGCACCTTCATTTGTGCCATGGCCTTCGCTTCGGTCATATCCTGGCTCCTGAAAGCAAGGTACCGGTCAGAGCCTTTTATAGCCTGGTTCAGGATGGTTTGTATAGGGCCTTCCCTGTTCCATATAGTGCCATCCTTGTATACCGGCTGGCTCAGAAAGGTTTTTTGCCATACTGTGAGGTGCTCCTGCATGGCTTCTTCAGCATATGCCTGCATTTTTACATCAAGGGTGGTCCATATTTTAAGGCCATCTTTATAGATATCGTATGGCGTGCCATCCGGTTTTTTCAGGTCCTTGATCATTTGCTTGACCTGCATTTCCACAATCATGCGGAAATAAGGCGCAATGCCACCATGGTAATCGAGTTTATGATACTTAAGAGGTGTTTCTTTTGATTTTAAGTCATTGGCCTGCGCTTCAGTAATGTAACCATATTTGGACATCTGATCTAGTACCGTATTCCTTCTCGTTTTTGAATTTTTGGGATGGCTGCGGGGGTTGTAAATAGAATTTCCTTTAAGCATAGCTATGAGTGCAGCAGCCTGATCAATACTTGCATTTTCGGGCAGTACACTGTAAAAAGTAAGTGATGCGTTTTTTATGCCGAAAACATTGTCACCAAAAGGCACAGTGTTCAGGTAAAGGTTGAGTATTTCCCTTTTCGTAAGATTTCTTTCCAGTTTCACGGCAAGCACCCACTCTTTAAGCTTGATAATGGGCATTATAAAAATATTTGTACTCTTTCTCTTTACAAGGGCTTTAGCCAGTTGCTGAGTAATCGTTGATGAACCTCTTTTTTTATGAATTATAGCATAAAAAGGAATCGCAATAGTGGCAATGGGATCAATACCTGCATGATCAAAAAACCGTTCATCTTCTGTTGCCAGCAAAGCATGAATCACATTCAGAGATGTATCCTTAAACAAACTGTTCGAGCGGTCAGTAACATAATATCTGCCCAGGGTGGTGCCATCGGCTGCCAGCACATCTGTCGACAGATCGTTTTGAGGGTTTTCCAGTTCAGCAAGTGAAGGCATGTCGCCTACCATGCCATGATCAATTGCAACAATGAGCAACGGGAAAACTATAAGAAAAGAGATAAATGTTATCCATAATATCCTTACAGCCCGGTTGGGTTTCTTAGCCGGGTCTTTTTCACCTGGCCTCCTGTTGTTTTTATTTTCCTGTTTGTTTCTCAAGTGTTACTATTTTTCTCCCCCAGCTGAAGTTGTAGTTTATGAAGACATCCGGCAGCTTAAATTTCCACAAAAAGTATTATTATTTATTTCTCCTCAACATAGTTTAACAAATAATCAGGAAACCGTTATGGCCTTTTCCTGGTATGTGCTAAAAAATTGTAAAGCCTAATTCATAAGTGGGGCAAAGTTAGTGCAATTTACATCTTTTCCCTGCTACGGTATTAGTATATATTGTTATTGTTTGCTGAAGAATAAATGATCAAAACAGCATCTTATATACATCCTCTACCTTGTTCACCGTCTTGATTTCTATCTTATAATTGGTTTTGTGCAGGCCCTTTGCGTTAGCTTTCGGGATGAAGATCACGTCCATGCCCAGTTTGTCGGCTTCGGCAATTCGTTGGTCAATGCGGTTTACAGCACGTATTTCTCCACTCAGGCCGATCTCTCCCACCAGGCAGATATTAGAGGGGAGGGCTTTATCTTCATAGGAGGATAATAAAGCGCATACAAGCGCCAGTTCTATTGAGGGGTCCTCAATTTTAAGACCACCCGCAATGTTCACAAAAACATCTTTGGCTCCGAAGTGGAAGCCGCCGCGCTTCTCTAAAACTGCCAATAATAATTGCAGCCTGCGGAGATCCAGGCCGCTTACTGTGCGCTGCGGTGTGCCGTAAACTGCCTGGGTTACCAGCGCCTGGACTTCTATCATCAGCGGACGACTTGCCTCCATAGTTGCGGCAATAGCTACACCACTCAGTGGCTCATCGTGTTGCGACAACAGTATTTCGCTAGGGTTACTTACGGCCCTCATGCCCTGGGTTACCATTTCGTAGATGCCCAATTCGGAGGTGGAACCAAAACGGTTTTTCAAGGTCCGCAATATCCGGTAGGCATAATGCCGGTCACCTTCAAATTGCAATACGGTATCTACCATATGCTCCAATACTTTCGGTCCGGCTATTGATCCGTCTTTAGTGATATGACCAATGATACATACAGGAATGTTGGTAGCCTTTGCAAAACGCTGCAGTTCGGCTGCACACTCACGGACCTGCGACACACTACCTGCAGCCGATTCGACATAGGGTGATTCAAGAGTTTGTATAGAATCAATTATGAGTAATTGAGGTCGTACTTTTTTTACTTCCTGGAAGAGTGTGTTTGTATCGGTGGCGGTGAGCAGGTAAAGATTATTGTTCTTAACTCCTATACGATCAGCCCGGAGTTTAATCTGTTGTGCGCTTTCTTCACCCGAAACATAGAGGGTTGTAATAGACCGCCAGTGCAGCGCCAGTTGCAGGAACAATGTACTCTTGCCTATGCCCGGATCGCCTGCAATCAGAATAACTGAACCTGGCACCATACCCCCGCCCAGCACGCGGTTCAGCTCGCTGTCTGGCGCGATCATGCGGGCCTCATTGGTTTGCACTACCTCATCCAGTTTGTATGCTTTGCGTTGTTGTTTGTTGTTATCATCGTCCCAGCTTACAGTCTCGGGTTTTGTTTTATCATCGCGTTGAACAACTTCCTCCACAAAAGAATTCCATGCTCCGCACGATGGACATTTGCCTGTCCACTTTGGTGTTTCATGTCCGCACTGCTGACAAAAGAAAGCTGATTTTATTTTAGCCATAAATACCCCCTCCGACCTAAAGGGAGCCCCATCGCATCCCTTAATAAATAGTCAGGTAAAGCATAAAGATACTGAAGGTATAGTCGATGGATGAAAATAAATCTGGAGCAATATTTCGATAAATTAATTGAGGTAAAGCTCAAATAAGATCAGTTGTTGAAATCATAAGCACATGTATAGCCTCTTCAGGGTTATGGGGTTTAAAGTAAATAAAAAGAGCCGCTGGAGGAATCCGGCAGCTCTTACTTACTAACCCATTAAATTCACAACTTGTCACAAATGTACAATTTGCAGACGTAGGAAAAAAATGGAATTGCAATCCTTGGCAATCACTTTTATAGATATAACATAAACTAATATTTAAATTGTCAGTTAAGTTGATAATCAATGTGTTTTTAGTTATTAATTTGTCACATCTGTCTATATTATCCATTATTACTTAATTGTTACATTAAAATTAATTCTGGTTTTTAGATTGAATTATCTATATTATTATACATAAATCATTAAATTCAGTAATCTACATCGCCCGTTTTATCTGCGAAGTGGTGTATTTTGCAGCCAGAAGATATATTATGACAAACACATTCACTGCGCTTCAGCATAAAGAGAGAAAATACTTACCTGCGGATTTTAAAATTACTGATTGGGAACATCTGCTACCTTACTTCGAAGAACTCATAGACAGATCGCTCGAAAATAGAGAAGAACTCGAAAAGTGGCTCACAGATATAAGTGAACTGGAGGCTGTGATCAGTGAAGATGCATGCTGGCGCCAGATAAAGATGACCTGCGATACTGCAAGCAAAGAATGTGAGGAAGCCTTCACTTACTTCTGTATGGAGATTGAACCCAAAATGAAACCTTATGGTTTTGAGCTCAATAAAAAATTACTTGCCTGCCCTTATACCAAAGAATTAGATAGCAGTATTTTCTTCCCTTACCTGCGCAGTGTAGATAATGCTGCCAACCTGTATCGCGAAGCCAATGTGCCACTGCAGGCAGATATGAACTTGCTGGCACAACAGTATGGTGTAATATCCGGAGCCATGTCGGTTGAGGTAGATGGGAAAGAATATACCATGCAGCAGGCAGCCAAATTTCTTCATAACCCCGATAGAAAGCTGCGGGAAACGGTATTTTCGAAAATTGCTGAACGCAGGCTTGCCGATAAGGATCAACTCAATGAACTGTTTGATAAACTGCTCTCCTTGAGGCAACAGGTGGCCCTGAATGCCGGTTTTGAAAACTACAGGGATTATAAATTCAGGGAACTTGGAAGATTTGATTATACAGTGGCCGATTGCTTTGAATTTCATGAAGCTGTCAGGGAGCATATTTTACCGCTGCAGGCCAGGCTCATCAGGTACAGGCAGCAAAGGCTTGGGCTTGATTTAATGAGACCATGGGATAATGATGCAGAACCGGCAGACACGGTTCCGCTGCAACCTTTCAAGGATGGTCAGGAACTGATAGAAAAAGCGATGGAAGTATTTACCCGCCTTAACCCATACTTCAGTGGTTGCCTGCAAACCATGGAGCAAATGAAGAGGCTGGACCTGGAAAGCCGTAAAGGCAAAGCACCGGGTGGATATAACTGCCCCCTGGCAGAAACCGGTGTGCCCTTTATATTTATGAATGCAGCAGGCACCATGAGCGATGTGATCACCATGATGCATGAAGGAGGGCATGCGGTACAGTCATTTTTGTCACATGATCTTCAGTTATCTGCTTTCAAAGAATACCCGATGGAGATTGCTGAGCTGGCAAGTATGAGTATGGAACTGTTTTCAATGGAGCACTGGGATATATTCTTTAAAGATGAAAAAGAATTGCAGCGGGCGCAACTAGAAGAACTGGAGCGCGCCATAACTGTACTGCCATGGATCGCTACTATTGATAAATTCCAACATTGGCTATATACCAATCCGGGGCACTCAGTGTCGCAGCGGGAGGCGCAATGGCTTGTGATACTCAATGAATTTTCAACTGGCATATCCGACTGGACCGGATTTGAGGAATACCGCACCAATATGTGGCAAAAGCAACTGCACCTGTTTGAAGTGCCTTTTTATTATATTGAATATGGTATAGCCCAGTTGGGAGCTATGGCCATGTGGCGGCAATACAGGCTCAATAAAGTACAAGCCTTAGCCAACTATATGAAGGCCCTTGGTCTGGGGTATACCAAAACATTGAAAGAACTGTACTCTGCCGCAGGTATTAAATTTGATTTTTCACCCGGTTATATTAAGGAGCTGGCTGACTATTTAACACCTGTTCTTACAGAAAGGGGCGTAAGCTAAACCTGGGGGGAAGCCTTAAAAATGATAGCAGAGAGAACCAATGTAATTGAGGTTCTTTAATTGGTTTTGCAGATAACAAATGCATCAGGGCTTATTATATGCCCGGATATTCCGTTTATATTGTAAACGGGCTTCAAAAAACCACGTCAAAAATACCCTGTTTATATAGTGTAAACCTTTTATTCGCTGACTACCTTTATACCTATAAATAAAATAGCCTTATGTCAGCTAAATATATTCAGGTATTGTGCGTTTTCTTATTACTGTCAGGCATTTCATGGTCTCAGGCAAATAAACCTAAAGAGGGACCTATTAATTTTGGTATAACCAGACAAATAGTTTCTTCGCAACTATCAGAAGTCCGATACCTTAATATATACCTGCCACCGGGTTATAATGAAACAGATACTGTAAAATATCCGGTCATCTATTTGCTGGATGGTGGCACTGACGAGGATTTTTTTCACATAGCCGGTCTTGTGCAGTTTAGTATATTTCCATGGGTAGACCGGCTACCTGATTGCATATTGGTAGGTATTGTAAATGTTGACAGGAAGCGGGATTTTACATTCCCTACCGGCATCAAAAGCGAGAAAGAAAAATACCCAACCACCGGAGGGTCAGAGAAATTTATAGCCTTTCTTGAAAAGGATTTACAGCCATGGATAAAAAACCATTACAAAACCACAGGCTCAAGTACACTTATAGGCGAATCATTAGGTGGCCTGCTGGCGGCGGAGATATTAATCAAAAAACCATCGTTATTCAACAACTATCTGATAATCAGCCCCAGCCTGTGGTGGGATGACGGCTCACTGCTGAAAGCAAAAACGGTTTTATCAGCCGTTGTTCCCAGCAGTAAAACTTGTATATACATTGCCACTGGCAAAGAGGGCTTCACTCCAGGTCCCGGCAATCATATCATGGAGAAAGATGCAAAAATGCTGGCAGATAAAATCAATCATTTCCACAACCGCCATATTCATCTTTATACAGATTATCTGCCCCTTGAAGATCATGCAACAGTGATGCATCAGGCAGTTTACAATGCTTTCCGTAAACTATATGCAAAAACCGGGATGAAATAGCTCATCTTAGCTTTGATTGTATTTTGCATGCATCTTGCAATTTGATTCTAAATCAGATTGCCCCCAATGATCTCAGGGGATTTTCTAATTATGCCACATAAAAAAGGGCTGAATCGCTCCAGCCCTAATTCTATACATTGCTATCGTTTTTTATTGTTCTACAACTACATGGAACACAATAGTCTCAGCTCCGGATTGAACAGTTAGCAGATACATTCCTGATGCAATATTATCGCCCAGTTGCAGTGTTTCATTCACCTTTCCGTTCACTGAATTTGCCTCTTTGCTATAAATAACCTGGCCTATAATATTTCTTACTTCAAGTACTATTTTCTGATTACCATTTTCCAGGTTACCCTTGATTTCAAATGAACCATGATTCGGATTAGGGAATATGGTCAGGCTGTTAACCGTGTTGCCAACAACAGGAACACCTACACCACTTACATGTACAGTTACCGCTCCGTTACCTGTTGTCCCGGCACAACCACCGCTGCTTGTAGCATTGCAGGCCACAATATCATTGTTATTAAATGTACTGCGGGTGAACGATGGCATTGTTGCTCCGGGTACTGGCAATCCGTTTACCAGCCATTGATAGGTTGGCGCAGGTCCGGCATTGGTTACAGTGGCCTCAAGTGTCAGCGTTTGTCCTTCCGAAATACTTAAGCCAGGGTATGCAGCAATAGTTACTACCGGTGTAGATGGGGAATCAACAATCATGTCTACAGGTGCACTTGTTGCACTATTAGCAAGACGGCAAATATAGTTGCTTGTCATTTTGCAGGTTATCATATCTCCATTCGATGGTAAGAAACTGTAAGTTGACCCGGCTCCCAATATTGTGGATCCTTTCATCCATACATAAGATGGGGCTGATCCACCATAAGAAGGACTGGCACTTAGCACTACCGAATTGCCACGGCAAACTTCAACTCCGGGATTAGCTGAAATTGTAACCGCCGGGAATTCTTTCGGAAGTACCGTTATTGCAGCTGAGTTGGTGACTGAAGAAGGAATAGCGCAGTCCGCATTGCTGTTGTACGTTACCCCTACCATATCGCCGTTTGCCGGGTAGTAGCTGTAAGTCATACCTGTGCCTGTAATGATACCGTTCACAGTCCACTGGATGGTTGGGGCAGAGCCGCCATTTGTACCCAAAGCAGTAAACGTTGTATTCACTCCAGAACAAACAGAATCACCTGCTCCTGTTGAAATAGTTACAGCTGGTATTACCACCGGAGTAATATCCACGATCGCAGAACCTGACATCAGATTATTACATGTTGTTGCAGGATTGCTGGCACGAATTGTGTACCCGCCTGCTCCTGTCAGCAAGCCGAAATCTAGCGCTGTTCCGGTACCTGAAATAGTTCCTATATTGGTAACACCATAAAATAAAGTATAGCTGATACCTGACACAGAAGAAGCAAGACCAATATGCATTCCTGTACCACCGGCGCAATAGCTGCCTCCACCCGTTACAGGGAATACATCAGGTAAAGTGTTGATGTTGATTACAGTACTTCCGGCCATGTTACTGTTACAGGTTGTGCCATCGTCTGTACCTATTACAGTATAGGTTCCCCTGGCAGTCTGCAACCCGAAGTTGATGCCATATCCGGTTCCTGCAACTGGCGATCCCACCAGAGTAGACCCGTTGTACAACTTATAGGTAACACCTGAGTTAGAACCATCAAGACCTAC
>CAIVEH010000084.1 GCA_903904855.1 uncultured Bacteroidota bacterium
ATCCCATCACGTTTTTTTGAGACAATGGGATAACCGATGTGTGGTAATCCATTTGGGAGATCGAGTGGGTAGCAATTGGACAATTTTGTGCAACATGTTGGCAATTTTTATATGGTTATTAATTGTCTACATGAATCGGCCTGAAGGGCCACCATCCCATAGCGGTGGGCAATACTCATCTAATATAAATAATATATTATATATGTACAAATGGTATATTAAAGGGTATTTTTAAAATTTAGGAGCAACCCTGCAACCTGCCCTGAGTTTTTCCGAATGGGTTGCCCAACCCCACCCATCAGGAAACAGAAAATTACCCACATGGGATATTAATGGGAAATTTTTCACCACAAATAAGTTGATTATCAATACCAATGTGGGGCTTTTTATTTTTTAAATAATGGGTAATTATAAAACAAACAACTGCCAACATGTGCCAGAAGTTAAAAGTTTTTCAGAAGCTAAATAAAGTGTTCCCCTTTAGGGGTTCAGGGGTATGCCCCTGATATGCTGCATCAGGGGTATAAACAGGTAGTAATGATGATGATTTAAATCGACTTTTTGATCAGTGCAATCATTTTATCTACTTCATCTTTATTGTTGTAGATATGTGTAGAAACCCTTAAGCAGTCGATCCCGTTCTCAGGTACCGCCCTTATACGTATTTTATGCTCACCGCACAGGTCGAAGAACTTATGGTAATCCACTCCTTTTATGCGGAAGCCATTTACGGCACAGCGCGAGCGCTCTTCGGTAGGTGTCAGTAATTCTACCTTACCGTCAAATTCGAGGAGGCGGTCCTGGGTGTATTTGCCGAGGCTTTTAATACGGTTGTGGATGTTCTCAATACCTATTGATTCAATAAAATCGATAGCTGCATTTACACCGGTATATAGGCCATTGGCCTGCGTGCCACCAAAATAGCGGTGGGCGCTATGGGCATAATCTCCGGTTGTTACCGGGTTGGTCATCAGGTCCCACTTGCCATCGTCGGTGCCGCCGCCCATATAGAAGGCCTGCACTGTATCCTGAAACTCTTTGCGCACATAAAGGTAGCCTGTGCCCTTGGGGCCCAGCATCCACTTGTGACTACAGCTTGCATAGGTATCGCAACCCATATCGTGCAGGTCGAGCGGCATCATTCCTGAGCCGTGCGCCCCATCGATCAGGGAGAAGATTCCTTTATCGCGGGCCAGCTGGCAGATCTCTTTTACCGGCAGTACCTGCCCCTGGGTGCAGGGAATATGAGGTGTGGCAATGACCCTGGTATTTTTTGTGATCAGGGCATTGATCCGGTTCAGGGTTTCGTGAGCTGTATGTGCGGGTGTGTATTTTTTAATAACAATGCCATGCAGCTTTTGCCGGTTCATCCAGGGCATCATATTGCCTACATGCTCATGAGTGGTGAGTATCACCTCATCGCCCTTGCTAAGCGGCACACCCCAGCAGGCCAGGTTGATACCTTCGGTTACATTATGGGTAAGTGCAATTTCATCGTGGTCGGCTCCTACAAATCTTGCAATTTTGGGTGGGGTAGAGTCGTAGGCTCCATAGTTGCCATACATGTCGGCATCCATCTGTGAAGTTCGCATGGCCTCGATAACAGGGTAGGGGGATGGGCCGAAAGTGCCATTATTAAGGTATGTCCATTCCTTTGATAATGGGAAAAGCTGTCTCACATTGCTCCAGTAGGCTTCATCGTCATCTGAGATTACTCGGCCTTTTTGGGCAATGGTATGTTTCGCGGCCAGTGCCTGCATCTCATTAAGTGTAAATGCAGCGATGGCTGAGGCGGAACGTATAAAATTTCGGCGGTTAAAAATCATAAGGAGTAGTTTGGGTAAGATAAATGTACAAACAATACAACACCTTGTATGTGTATTGAGGTAATTTATCTTAAACAAACAGTTATTAGGTATTTCGGATATTGCAATTATTAGCCATTATAAACCGTAGTATTTATTTCGTGCTGTAATTGAGCTGTATTGGTGGCTACATCCATTATAGCCTTGTGGATGCATTTTGCAAAAAAAAGCTGAAATAAATTTTTGCCTGAGAAAAATGACAATTGGGGAAGGACTGAATATGCTTATAAACACGTAATAAATTGCTGCAATGAAATTAAACTCAAAGCTTACGAAGTATAGCACAAAGCACACAAAATTATTGAATCAGGAAGGAAAGGGCACAAAGATTATTACCAATATAATCACCTTTATACACTTTGATCAGGTTATAAACAGCAATACACCGCCATCCATTCAGATGCGGTGCATTGACTATCCTGAAATCAATCAGGCTGCTAACTTCATATTGTTTACGGTGAAAATTGGCTCTGCTTTACTTTTAATATAAGCGCGCACTTTACGTACATAATCGAAATAACCCATTTGCATACGTACGAAGAATAAAGCAATAATACTTGCGCTGATACCCAAAAGTGTTTGTGCTACCAATGGTTCCCTGTTGAAGTTATAAACAAACAGAGAGGCAAGCATCATAAAGGAGCAGAAAAGCATTATAAGCCATGGGCCACCTGAGTCGAGCTTACGCATTTTGGAGGTGACAGTAACTTTTGTTTTGTTTCCTTCTTCGTCAAAAACGACACTTGTAATGGGTAGTGTCTTTATAGAGTCAATCTGCTCGGCATGTGGAACAATGCTTAACTTGAGATCCTTTTCAAAAACCTCAAAATCAAGGTTATGAATCTGAACATGTTTGCCAACCAGGCGGCTTTTCAGTTCTTCTTTCCTCATCGGGAAATAGTAGGTGTGGATTCTTGTGAACAGCATAAAATAAGTATTTAGAGGTTAGGAATAGATTGCTTGCAGTTAAATTTTGGTTTTCCTATTTAATGCCTTAACTGCTTACTTAGTGTATTACCAAAACCGTGCCAAACTGATCGGAATCAGGAATTTTTTTGAAATAAATTCAATTTTCACAAAGTATTTATATGATTATTAATCGGGAGTTATTATCAATGTGTAGTTGTGATCAGCTGAACGGAATTTAGAGAAGGGAAAACTCGTGCGCCGTTTTTTTCTACTCAAATTAATCAATCTCAAAAACATATAGCATGAATATAATGAAGCTCATTTTCTTAATGATAAATAGCTATCTTTATTCAGCTATCAACATTTCATTATACTACTAAACATCCCTGAATGATTGCAGAATTAGGAGATCTCGGCCCATTAATCTTACAACTGGTTATAAGCGTTGGCTTTGCTTTTTTGCTGGGCATGGAAGTGTATATAAAGACACCCGAAAAAGAAAGAAAATTTCTTTTTGGCTCAGAGCGCACATTTGCCTTTATCGCCTTGCTGGGCTTCCTTTTTTTAAAGTCGAACACACTGGTGCCTCATTTATACATCACCGGGTTTATAATAATGGGTCTCTTTTTCCTGGTATACTATTTTAATAAAATAAGTAAAAGCGAAAATGAAGGTATTACCATAATACTGCTGGCCCTGATAGTATATTCGTTTCCATTGGTTTTGCAGCAATTTCCGCTGTGGTTTTCCATGCTGATCATTGTGATCGTTTTGATCCTGGCCGAAGTGAAGGACCAGGTTAAAAACTTTGCAAAGAAAGTTTATACTGAAGATTTCGTTACGGTAGCAAAGTTTGTTTTGCTTTCAGGGGTTATTCTGCCGTTGGTTCCCGATAAAGAGATTATAACCGGTGTGCCGGTTTCGCCTTACAAACTATGGCTGGCTATAGTGGTTATTTCGGCAATCTCTTATATGAGCTATATTTTGCGCAAGTATGTTTTTCCAAAGGCGGGACTGATACTCACTGGTATTCTTGGCGGACTATACAGCAGCACAGCAACTACATTTATTATTGCAAGAAAAAGCAAGGAGGCTACCGAGGCGCCGTCGCACTATGCGGCAGCAATACTGGCGGCTACTGGTTTAATGTTTTTAAGGGTTTACCTGCTTATTGTGGTTTTTAACCCCGGGCTAAGTATACATATGTTGCCCTATTTCCTAATTATGATTGCAGTAAGCAGCGTGGTAACTTTTATAATTTACAGGATTTCACCACAAAAGGAAGCAGCTTTTGATATTATTCCTGAAGGGGGTAAACAGCAGAATCCGCTGGAAATGAAAGTAGCGCTGATTTTCGGTTTATTGTATGTTGCTTTTTCGCTGCTTACCAAGTATACAATGGAGATTTATGGGCATAGCGGCTTAAACGTTTTATCGTTTATTGTAGGCTTTACCGATATTGACCCCTTTCTGTTGAATATGTTTCAGGGGAAATATGCTGATATTACTGTAGCCATTATTGCAGCAGCCACTCTGCAGGCAATAGTAAGCAACAATATATTGAAGATGTTTTATGCAATGACACTGGGCAGTAAGGCGATGAGGAAATTTATATTAATTGGTTTTTCGGCTATAATAGCTGCCAATCTTATTCTGCTGTTTTTTGCCTATCGGTAACAGGGTCAGCAATTACTGGAACTCCTAAAAATGAGGATTAAATAGTTATAACAGCAGATTATTTCTGATTGCCCACGGCTGATAAAATCTCTTTATCATAAACCATCCTGGATATATGGCCTATAGCCTCTGAGAGTTTAGTCCAGTCAGTGCCCTTGGTCATTAAAGTAATCATATAGGGGTTGTTGTTGAGGTAAACAATACCCGATTCATGCAGTTCATGTAAAGTCTGGTCTCCGGCTTCACCGAATTTATGCGCAACAACTACTCCTTCGGGTAAATCCTTTAGAAGGCCTTCTTTGAAAGTGCTTTTCGTAAGCATTTCCAATGAATTTTCAGATGCTGTTTTCCTCAAATAACCTGCATTATACAAAGCTTTGAACATCATGGAATATTCTTTTACATTCAAAGCATAGGTTGGGTCATTAAACCTGGGCGCTGTTATACCTAAGTCTGCAAATTCTTTCTTGAAAATGGTTGTATCCATATGGTTTTCCAGAAAGACGGTTGCCCGGTTGTCGGAATACTTAATCATATACTCCAGCAGTTCACTGATTTTATATTTTTTTCCTTCTTTAACTGTATCATTTTTATAATACTCAACAGGGAAAACAAACCCTTTCTGGCCGTTATAGACAACTTCCATATTCAGAAGTTTCGTGTCAATTTCTGCCATTCTCATATAGGTGATCAATACACCAACCTTTAATAATGACCCGGGATTGTATTGCTCATTTGGATTAATGGCAATCCAGTCGCCTTTTGCAAAATCACGGATATAAACCGATGCTGAAATGATGGATCTGTTCTCTTTTTCTTTATCAATGTATTGCTCTATTTCTGACTTCAGAACAGCATATTTCTCCGATTCATTTTTGGGTTCAATTGAAATAATAGGGCTGATATATTTGAAATTCCGTGGGTCGCGTTTAATAATATAATCACCCTCGCTGCCTGTATTAGAATTGGTATTTGTTTCGTTGCTATCCTGTGCTGAAGATTTAAGAACAAGATTAAAAATCAAAATGGTCAATAAACTGCCGGCAATTGCAGATAAAATAATATAGAAAGCTGGTACTTTTTTACTAAACATCATTAAAAATAGAGTGTAAAATTAACCGACTTAATTAGTTTATGGAATGTTTTAATAAATAAATGTATTAAGTATATTATTAGTTCTAAATACCATGATATTCTAATTATGGGATTGTTCTGCTTTTTAAAGACTATAAAAATGGAGAGTAGTTTAATAATCAAATCCGGCTACTTAGAAAGGAACTCCTACCAGAAACAGGTAAATGTTAAAATATGCTTTTGCAACACTGTTTTGCTTTTTGAGGTTAAACCAATGGCAGGTTATACCCATCTATAACACTAAACAATTAAAATTATGAAACTCAGAATTATTGCCAGTTCCTTATTGATACTACTTTTATCAATAGCCGTAAACACAAATGCTGATGCACAGAGATGGAGGGGATGCCGCAGAGATTATTGCAGGCCTCATTATGGGGCAAGAATCTGGGCGCCTGTTCCGGTGATAGCGCCGCCTGTGTATGTGGGTGGTTATTATGGTCCACGTTATTGTCCACCAGCTTATTGCGCACCAAGGTATTATCATCGTCCTTATTATGGTGGTTACCGTCAATCGGGTCGCAGATATTGTCGTTAAAATCTTAAGTAAGGAACGACTTGAATCAAGGCTTGATAAGCTTTACCAAGTGTTTTCCTAGGCTGGTTAGCCATAATACCGGTAGCAAAAACAAGAACAACGGATTCAATTTTACCAGTTTACGGTATGCTCTCATTTCGCCTTTTCGCATTTTCCACCTGTTGCTGCTGATGCCTCCTTCGGAGGTAAATGGCCTGAATATCTGCGTGAGCGGAATACTGACAAAATAGAGTTTATATTTATAGCCTATTCTCAGCCACAGATCATAGTCTTCGGTATACCGCATCACAGGATCGAAGCGAAATTCAGGATTGTTTTTAATTACAGCGCAGGAGGTGGCTATCAGGTTTGCCGGAAGCAACTTTATAAACGGCAGCTTATAAACCGTGATGCTTTCGGGCAGCAGTTTATCAATAATATTATCTTGCGTATAGGGATGGTAAAACAGATTAATTACCGGGTTGGCTGAAAGTATGGTATACAGCAGCGCCAGTTTGTCTTTATGCCAAACATCGTCGGCATCCAGAAAAGCAATGTATTCGCCAGAAGCATTGTCCATACCCAAGTTGCGGGTGATGGAACTGCCTGAATTCATTACTTTCTTAATCAGATGAATCTGCGATGGATATTTGTTTTCCAGTAATTCAACTGTTTTATCCTTACTTGCATCATCCACTACTATGATTTCATAGTTTTTATACGACTGTGTCAGCACCGATTCAATAGCACGCGAGATGGTCTGCTCCGCATTGAATGTGGGTATGATAACACTGAATTTTATGCTGGACTTTACAGTACTCATTAATGTTTAATGCTTTTTCGTTTTTGTGCCAAACTTAAAAAGTGTGACACAACCTGGTTCAATTGAGTAATTTTTCATAAACAGCCAATAATCTTTCTTCCTCCATTTGCCAGCAATACCTGATACGGGCATTCAGGCAATTTTGTTGCAGCCTGTAATAATATTCCTCATCATTGAGCAGTTTATTCAAAGCCATTGCAATATTTTCCGGGGTTAGTTCATCTACCAGTGTAGCTACTTCAAACTGATTGTTGACATGCTCATATTCCGGGTATTTGTTGCATAACTGAGGCACACCAAAGTGCATATAATCAAAGAATCTGTTTGCCAGAGATAACCGGTTACTGAGGCTGGTATCTTCAAACAGAGTGATGCCTATATAGGCCTGCAGGGTATAATCTGTTAGTTCGGAAGGAGGCACATAGCCTTTGAAAATTATTTTATCTTCAAGTCCGTATTTTTTGGTGAGATCCACTGCTTCCTTGTAGAAATTACCTGAACCGCAAACTATCAGTTTTGCCTCAACGTGCTGCATTGCGGGTATCAGCAGTTCGAAACAACGGCCTACATTAACCCATCCCTGGTACAGGATAAAACGTTCTTTTTTCTCTGGTACATCCAGTGGTTTCAGGATTGTTGCATTACGCACTACTTCGTAATCCACCCCATACCTTTTTTTAAATTCAGCTGCATAACAATCGCCGATTGTATAACCAGTTTTGAAATGCGGTACGGTATGGTTCCCGATCCAGGTCCACATTTTATGTATGGAAGGGCGGGATATTACTTCCTTCAGGTCTGTGAAAATTTCATGCGCATCATAGACCCTTTTTTTGCCCCTGATTAGTGATGCATAATAAACAGGTAAAATTGTGTCAAGGTCAATTGCACAGAAAACATCAGCCTTACGGAAAAGCAGAAAGAAGAAAAGATTGAACCAGTAATGTATATACAGCAGTTTGCCCTGTTCGACAATGATGGGCAGTCGCACTTGTTTGAATGTCCTGGAAACCAATGACTTACTTGCTTTTCTTTTAAACCCTACCAACGTAACATCGTATCCAGCCCCCGCAAGCGAGGTGCAGATCCTGATCATCCGCTGGTCGTAATTCAGATCGTTTGTAACAGTGCAGATTATGCGTTTGGCTTTCATTTAAAACCGTAAAGGTAAATAAACAAAAAAACCACTGAAGAAAATAATTCGAGTAAATTAATAAGCTAATCAATCCATCATGAATCAAGATATCGTAACTATTGCGCTACCATACTACATGGTCCATAGCAAATGCAAAGTCCCACAAGGTATACTAGGTATTACTCCCGCTACTGCTCCACAAGTTGGCGACCTAACACTAGCTCCACCTAAACCTGATAGATCAGTAATATAAATTTGATCCTATGCAATAATTTTATGTTGTTCGTAAGCAACAAAAGTTAAGCAACTGCAAGTATTTTTTATAAAAAATATTTAAATTAAACATGAATATAGTAACAATTATTAACAAAAGAAAATATTTTTTCAGCCTTTTTGTTTTGCAGATAAATTATTTTTAAGGTTGATTTATATTCAAACAAAAAAGCGAATATAGAAATCAGAAAAATTATTACCTTTAAATCAAATATTTTACTATCAACCTCTATTAAAATCTTTCAAAATGAAGAAACTATTTTTACTTTTTTTATTACTTGCCCTGATAAGAAGTGGTTATTGCCAGCCATTAAGTGCATATAATTTCAGTGCATTCAGCAGTACTTATACCTCGGTCAGTAGTAGTTTTATATCCTCAACAAGTTCCGGATATGGCAGTACGGTCTGGGATGATTGTTGGTATAACAGCATACCGATTGGGTTTAATTTTGTATATAATTGCAATACATATACCACTTTATCTGCTTCTCAAAATTGTTGGGTTACTCTTGGTCAAACTTTTCCCGGTACATCTGTGGATACTTATGATGATGATCTGGGAAATGTATCATATGGTGTGGCTGGAGGCTATAATTTGCCCAGGCCAATATTGGCTGCATTATGGATGGACATGATATCTACCGGTGCTTCCGTTCGCTATGCCACAACAGGGACAGCACCAAACAGAGTATTTACTATCGAATGGTACAGCATGGGAATATTAACATCCCCAGGTTCTGGCGTATCCGGAAATGAAAGCGTTGAAATAAAATTGTATGAATCCACTAATATAATAGACTTCGCATACAATTTTATATCAACAGGTACTGCTTATACCGGACGTTGTGCAATAGGCATATCAGATGGTGCAGGAGCCTCTCCATATACAAGTTATGTAAATTTCTGGGCTTTGACCGGAACAGGTACATCGCCGACGGCTGATTATAATGTCAACCATACTGCTCTTTCACCTTTTCAACCGGGTTCAAACCAGGTATACCGCTGGAACCCTGATTGTACCGGAACGCCAACTCCTGATGTGGTTTCAGCATCAGTAACTGCTGGCTGCACTTCCTATACATCCATCTTATCTGTTCCATCTTGTGTGCCGCTTGGTATTTCCTTTCAGTGGCAATCATCGCCTGATAATGTTACCTGGACAAACATTACCGGAGCTACAAATGCAACCTATACTGCCACGGTTTCTGCTTCTACTTATTACCGATGCAATTATACCTGCTCTTATTCCGGTTTAAGTGCCGCAGCTACAAGTGTTTATCTCATTGTCAATACACCGCCTGCTTCAATTGTCGGCCCTGTCACCGTTTGTGTTGGCTCAACAACTACTTATACAGACGCCACGGCCGGCGGACACTGGAGCAGCAGTGTCACATCTGTTGCTACTATCGGATCTTCTTCCGGTATCCTTAATGCTATTTCTGCAGGCACTACGGTCATAAGTTATATCATGCCAGCTGGCTGTTATACTACTTTAACAGTAAATGTAGTCACCTCTCCATTGCCTATAGCCGGATCAAATACAATTTGTGTTGGCATGACATCTCCTTATACCGATGGCGTTGGTGGGGGCTCATGGTCCAGCAGCAATCCGGCTGTTGCCTCCATTATTTCAGGTACCGGTGTTGCCTCCGGAGTTTCTCCTGGCGTAGTTGTATTTACTTATTCATTAGGTACCTGCTCCATTACAAAATCAGTTACAATAAATACTTCTCCAGCTGCTATTACCGGTCCGTCTACAGTTTGTGTAGGCTCTACTATACCACTGGCCGATGCAACTTCAGGAGGTACATGGTCTTCTTCCAACCCTGCAGTTGGATCTGTAAGTACAACCGGTATTGTAACCGGGGTTGCCGGAGGGGTGGTCACTATATCTTATACTTTGCCTGATTTGTGTTATGCACTTTATTCTGTTACTGTAAATTCATTACCCGGCGGCATAAGCGGAATAGGGACAATTTGTGTAGGCTCTACTACTATACTTTTTGATGGTACAGCCGGTGGCACATGGTCCAGCAGTAATCCTTCCATAGCCACCATTGGTTCTTCTTCGGGTTTTGTTACAGGTATTTCAGCCGGCACAGTAACATTTACGTATACATTGCCTACTACCTGTTATACTACTTTTACAATGGTAGTAAGTCCGGTGCCATCAGCTATTTTCGGTATAAGGACTGTTTGTGTGGGTAGTACAAATGTACTTTTTGATACAACAGCAGGTGGTATCTGGTCGTCCGATTTTCCGCTAACAGCTTCCATTGATCCGGGTACAGGTATTTATACAGGCGTTACATCTGGCACTACAACTATTTCATATACATTAGGTTCCGGTTGTGCCGCTACAGCTGTTGTTACGGTCAATCCATCTCCAGGGGCCATTACCGGTATTACGCCATTATGTGTTGGGGCCGATACATTATTTTTTGGTCCCGGAGGCGGTACATGGGCTAGCAGTAACCCATTGGTAGCTATAGTAGGTTTACTGGCAGGTAATGTAATTGCTGTAAGTGCAGGTACTGCAACAATTTCTTATATATTGCCATCTGGGTGCGCTTCAACTTTTGTTGTTACTATTGATTCATTGCCATCTGCAATTTCCGGTCCTTCAAGTATTTGTGTTGGCCTGACTATCCTGGAGACAGATCCGACTCCCGGTGGAACCTGGAGCAGCAGTAACCCTTCAGTGGGAACAATTTCAGGTATAGGTGTTGTAGGGGGAGTCTCCTCCGGAAACACAATTATTTCTTATACAGGCTCAGGTGGATGTGCAGCTACAAAAGTGGTTACTGTCAATTCATCTACAGGCCCAATCTCAGGTCCTACCCAGGTATGCGTTGGTTCTACTATTACTGTATCAGATGCAACTCCGGGAGGAACATGGGGTATTGCTCCGCTGACAATAGCCACAATAACACCAACAGGAAGCAGTTGCACCATCGGTGGTGTGGCGCCAGGAGTGGCTACGCTTACTTATACGGTTGGTGCAGGCTGCTCTATCAGTGAAACAATAACTGTTAATCCGCTACCCGGAACAATTACAGGGGTTCCTCATACTTGTGTGGGAGTGTGTACCATACTTTCAGATGGCGGTGGTGGTACCTGGACTACAACAGGAGGAATTGCAACTGTAGGAGCTACTTCAGGCAATGTTTGTGGTGTAACATCAGGTGTTTCCACCATTACTTATTCACTGGCTACAAGCTGTTACAGAACAATCGCTGTTACTGTTAATCCATTACCTGCATTGTTTATTGTTACTGGTGGAGGCCCCTATTGTTCTGGTGGTACCGGTGTCCATATCGGGCTGAGCGGCTCAACCCCAGGTGTGCTATACCAGTTATATGTTGGCGGAGTAATTGTGGGATTACCGTTGGCTGGCACTGGCTCTCCTCTTGATTTTGGCATTCAGACAACTGCTGGTGTATATACTATTATTGCTACCAATGCCACAACAGGCTGTGTAAAAACAATGACTGGGAGCGTAACCATTACAATAAATCCGTTGCCACCATTATGTAATGTAACCGGCGGAGGTACCATATGTGCCGGAGCGGCAGGAATGCACGTAGGTCTTTCCTGTTCATCATTTGGTGTCAATTATCAGTTGATGGTAGGCGGTATTCCTATTGGTTCTGTAATAGCAGGTACAGGTTCATCACTTGATTTCGGATTGCAGAACACGGCAGGAATATATACTGTAGTTGCTACCAACGCAGCTACAGGCTGTAGCAGAACCATGACCGGCAGCGCGACTATTGTAGTCAATCCGTTGCCATCGGCAATTGTCGGTCCATCGGCATTATGCCCCGGCACAACAATTACGCTTACAGATGCAACCCCCGGTGGCACCTGGACCAGTACCAATCTGCCAATAGCAACAATTGGGGCAACTACAGGTGTAGTTAGCGGTATATCTGCCGGAACAACAACAATTATTTATACAATAACCTCAACAGGCTGCCAGATAGCAACCATTGTTACAGTAAGCCCTGCGCCGGGCCCGATCATTGGCCCTTCAACAATTTGTGTAGGTATTCCGGTAACTTTATCTGATATTGTTTTAGGTGGAAGCTGGTCGAGCAGCGCACCCGGTACCGCTTCAATCGGGGCATTTACAGGTGTTGTTACTGGAATTATTCCCGGAACTACAACCATAACCTATTCGTTAGGTGGCACCAGTTGTACCGTTACGATGCCTGTAACAGTCAATGCCGGACCGGCACCGATTACAGGGCCCAATTCTGTTTGTGTGGGCAATACCATCCCTCTTGCTGATGCCACGCCAGGCGGTACCTGGACATCAGGTACGCTAGCTGTTGGAACCATATCCACTTCAGGGGTTGTAACAGGAGTTTCCGCAGGAACAACAACAATTTCCTATGCAGTAGGAGGTGGGTGTCCATCAATATATAATGTTACAGTAAATGGATTACCCGCTGCCATAGGCGGCCCAACTGCTGTATGTTCAGGCTCATCCATAACAGAGACCGATGCCACGGCAGGCGGTACATGGAGCGTTGCTCCAGGCACCATAGCCACTATTATTCCATCAAGCGGAGTATTGACCGGATCGGGCGCCGGAGGTACAGCAATGGTAACCTACACATTGGGTACAAGCTGCTTAATAACCCGTCCGGTAACAATCAATCCATTACCAGCAGCCATA
>CAIVEH010000085.1 GCA_903904855.1 uncultured Bacteroidota bacterium
CATTACTTCCCCGAAATGAGAGCAATTCTGAATGATTGTAAGTTCAATGACTGCATTCACTTTAATGACATAGACTGTGCAGTTAAAAGAGCAGTAGAAGCCGGCACCATATCAGAAGAAAGATTTATCAGTTACCTGAATATTCTGGATACAATAGAAGCCGAAACGTATTAGCAATTTATATTCTGTAAAATTTTAGGTACTTAGTTCCAAAAAAGTGTAAACAAGTTGACACTTTTTTTATGCTGCTATTTTCACACCATATAATGCAGATAATTCCTGTATAATAGTTCTTGCTTCAAATATTCTTTTCTCCATTTCAGTAATTTCCTTACAGTTTATATCAACATTTTCTTTGTTGACAGCTGTAAGCATAGGTTTTAATTCCTGCTTCCAGATACACAAGGCGGCTGCAAGGGTTTGTATGCCATTTCTCGTTACCCTGCTTTTTTGTTTCTTCCTGATTTTTTCTATCAGTTTTTTCTCCCGCATTTTACGCATATCGTATCTGGCTTGTGCTATACCGTAATCCATGAATCCTTTGTGTTGCATCACTTCTTTTAATTCTTTCGCTCCAAACCCATTAGGACAGAGCATCAGTTCCAGTACTGATTCCATTGCAGCAACATCTCTTTCATGGGTCAGCTTTATACCCGCAAGTCTTGCTTTACCTTTTTGGGAAGGAGTACTCAGATTCTGTAATGTACCATCGTCTATCAGGGATTTATGGGCATAAGTGATGTTGTTCATGAAATTTTCCATCAACCCTTCTAATTTCCCTACCATTTCTTCAAAATAAGGTAAGCTTTTTTTACAGCCTAATGCTTTGCTGTTGTGTACTACTACTTCTGCCCGTAAGGTGCGTTCGCCTTTGTCATACAACTTGAACGTCAGTTTGCCAACACTTATTTTAAATACTGTCAAGTTGTAATCAGGTCTCTGAACTGCCACCTCGGGTGCAGAAGCATGGGACTTTGTGTTGTAAGGTCTGTTCTTTCTGCCCAGTATCGTTTTCAGACTATCCATACCTATTCTATTTCTTGTCAGATCAAGGAGGTATTGATAAACAGCGTCCATCTGACTACCTCTTTTAAACAAAAAATTACGGCTGTATTCCACCTGATAAACCGAAAACTGATAAGTAAAACCGACCCTCTTTTGTGCCTCGTAATCCAATGCGAACCACAAACAACTATAAATCCACCGTTGGCAAACCGATTCCAGTTGCCCCTGTTGTTTCAGGGTGTCTGCAACAAGGGACAATTTGTCCCCATTATTGTATGATGTAAAACAATTACTCTCTTTCTGAATTTCCAGTGATGATACTAACGGACTATTTGATACCCACTCATGACCATTCAGTATTATCATACACCCAAATGGTGGATGAGCACACATACGGATGCATACATGACCCCATTGCTTGTCTTTGATATGAAAATAATAATGATTCACCAGGGAAGATTTCTTCTTACGACGTATACTAATCTTCCCCTGTGCATACTCATATACCTCCCATAACATACCTGTTGCTCTTGAACAGAATATGGCAAATATGCCTTCAAAAGACGCATCTGAAGGATATAGTTTTTCGGCATCCTCATGTTTACGTTCTCCTGACTGATAATGTATAAACGGAATATTCTTTTCTTTACAATAACAACTCACACGTTTACTCACCACGCCTGCAAAACGCATCAGTGCTGCTGTATTCAAACCAGAATCCCCTCCTTTCAATCTACGGTGAAAGTCTCGTATGCCTCCACCAGTCAACAACTTTGGACAATAACCATTTAGTACTAATCTGTCTATACAATCGTATTCCCCTTCTAACTCTTCTGAATAGTGAACTGAAAACTCATCCTTATTTATCATGCCATAAAATTAAGGGGATCTTCGCTAATTCCCCAAAGGGCTTATTTCTGATAACAGAAATTCTTAGGATTAATAGGAGTATTGGATGTTCATAAAGACCAGCATGTGTATTTAGAAGAACCTGTTATCATGATACCTGATAAAAAACAAGG
>CAIVEH010000086.1 GCA_903904855.1 uncultured Bacteroidota bacterium
GACAGCGGCGCCAATTTTGCAGCCAGCCAGGGCCAGGTAAGATTCAGTGTAGCATTGAATAATGGACTGCCTGTAGGCACCCAGATAAAAAATACCGGGTATATCTATTTCGATGCCAATCCTGCTGTGGTAACCAATACTACGCTGAATACAATTCATACACGAAGTGGTGTAAATCAGATTACCACCAATACAGGGGTAATTGTTTATCCAAATCCGGCTACAGACCAGCTTGTTGCCGAGAACCTGAATGGCGGTGAAATATCAATACTAAATATAAGCGGTACAGAGCTGATCAGGCAGAATGTAACAGGCAGCAAAGCTACTATCGATATCAGTCAGCTGCCTGGTGGGGTTTATATATTGAGGGTATTGAGTAATAATGATGCAGCTACCGTAAAGTTTACGAAATACTGATAGCCGGTATTGAATTTCAAAAAGTATTTCAGAGGATACCTTTTGTGAGTATTTTCTGAAATACTATTTTTATTAGAGTATCATAACAAACAGAATGCATAATTTTATCATTATTACTGATAGTTTTCATTTTTTTTCTAATTTTACTAACTATTGAATTATTTTTACTGTCTTTTACCGTAATTTCCATTTTTCAAAATAAATTCTTATGAAAAAATACTTATTTCTGGCAATCTGCCTGTTGTTTCTTCCAAAACTTAATGCCCAGACATATACATCAGGACATATACATATAGTGGCAGCAAACAGCATGTTTCATGACTCTACGGTCTGCCAAACCGTTTTATTTACTCATTATAATGTTACTATAGATAGTGCATACACCGGTGAAATTTTTCATCTAATTGATACGCTCACTGGCCTGGACTATCATGGCAGTCCTGTTATGGATACCTTCGGCAGCTCTCCCTGGACATTTACCATTTCAGGCTATAGTTATTATATTGATGATGATCAACTGCTTGGTGGGGTATTTGCCGATTTCAGATCAAGGGTCCCTGCATTTAAGGCAATCTGTGGCCTGGATACACTGAGATACCTGGTAAACCATGATAGTATGTTTGTAACTAATGCATGCCATTATGATACTGTATCCGGCCACGTGTATATCGACAACGACGCAAGTTGCAGCATTACACCCGGAGATAACGGACTGAATGGGGTGTTTCCGGAAGTTGATGATAGTTTATTGGGTGCATTTCCGTACCGATCCTATATTTTACCAACGACTTACTACTCCGGATATTATAATTTCAGGATACAAAAATCCTGGATGTATAATTATACTGTCAACCTCCCGGCTTATTATGCTTTTATCTTTCCATTCTCTTCCTGCTATCTTTCAACCTCCTATTTATTCACAGCTCTGCCTCATGGAAATGTAGATTTTCCGCTTACATGCACCAGCAATGTAGATGTGCAATGCGATGCCCTGGCCCCTCCGAAGATTGGTCTCCACAGATCTTTTTTCATACATCCCTACGTAACGAATACAGGCTGCGATACCGCTTCAGGCGAATTGCATTTTATTCTGGATCATCGCGTTATTTATGATCCGGCCTTAAGCGTCCATCCGGCCGATTCGGTTCATGGAGACACCCTGATCTGGAATTATTATCATCTTACAAACCTCTCAGGCTATGGTTACTGGAACAGTTTTATTTCTGACATTCACCTGACGCTTGATACTACTGTAGTTGCAGGTGATACTATGTGTTTCAGCGGTTATGCCAATATCCCTCCGGCCGACATATATCCGGCAAATAATGCTTTCAGCTTCTGCCTGCCTGTAGTTTATTCCTACGACCCTAATGTGAAGGAAGTAACTCCCGCAGGTGTAGGTACTGAAGGTTATATCTCACCGGGAACGGATAGCCTTACCTATACGTTGCATTTCCAGAATACAGGCACCGCCCCAGCAATTAATATCGTAATTACAGACACGCTGGATAGTCATCTTAACCCGGGAAGTATAAGAATATTGGGTACCAGCCATGTTATGGAACCTAAATGGATAGCCTCGAATGTGGTTCAGTTTACCTTTTCCGGAATCTACCTGCCTGATAGCACAACTAACTGGGCCGCCAGCCAGGGACAGGTGAAATTCAGTATTAGGCTGAATCACGGCCTGCCGGTAGGTACCGTGATAAAAAACAAGGGGTATATTTATTTCGATGCCAATCCGCCTGTTATTACCAACACCACTAAAAATACATTGGGTTATACGCTTGGCGCCAACCAGATAACTACAAACAGCGGTGTAGTTGTTTATCCTAATCCTGCTACCGATCAACTGACGATATTGAATTTGAATGGCGGGGAGCTCACTGTACTTAGTATGAATGGCTCTGAACTGATAAAGCAAAAAGTAACCCAGAGCAAAGCCATTATAGATATCAGTCAATTGCCGGCAGGGGTTTATATATTGCGGGTACTGAATAATGATAATGCGGCTATTGTGAAGTTTACGAAGTATTGATGGAGATTTGATTTTTCGGATGGAGCTAATATTTTCATAAGGATTAATTCCACTTACTTTATTAAAATACTATACTTTAATCCGCATAAAATTATGCGTTGCAATTTTTGGTGGCTTTGCGTGAAACTATCATTGCACAATTTTACACAGCGAGCAGTATAGCTCTCAAAGAGCGAGTTAATAAAGCCAGGGGTAAAGCCCATGGTACAATTCAATGGTTGCCAAGCCCTGAAGGGGCGAAATCCCATAGCATAGGGCAACGCCCTATGAAATCTTGCAGGAATAATATACCTAATGTTTCATACCACAACTGGAACAGCTAAGTTTCATTCCCAGGGTGTACCACACTTCCAAAGTGTGGCACACCCTGATGGGAATAAAAAATCTATCCACAACATTTTTTGATGCCAAAACCCTTGCCCATAGTGCGTTTCAACCATATCGGGTCCCCGATTTTGTGGATATCTTCGTTTTTTTATCACAAATACCCTCATGACCTTTGTGCTAAAATTTAACCTATGATGACCGAAAATCAACAGAAAGCACACGATCTTTTTTTTCAGACCGACCTCAACCAGCAACAGATAGCCGACCTCATCGGTGTAAACCGCAAAACACTCTATGGCTGGATCAAACAGGGCAAATGGCTCCGCGCAAGACACGTGGCAAACTATACTCCCACAGTTCTGGTCGGACAATACTATGAACAGTTGGGCGCCTTGAACAACAGGATTGCCTCCCGCGATGAGCCCATCCCCACAAAAGATGAAGCCGACATCATGCGCAAAATCAGCATAACCATTGAAAAGATTAAAAATGATAAAATGCACGTATGTGATATCATTAACGTCTTTGAAGATTTTACAAATACGCTCCTCAGGAAAGATCTCGATCTGACACAGCAGTTAATGCAACACATGGACGAATACGTTCACGACCACATGGACGATTGCGACATTGATAAAATTGCCCGCCTGGATATGGAATTGGAAAGGGAATACCAGCAATGGGTAAATTCGCATCCATCTCCTGAATCATCAGGCGAAGAAAGGACAAAAGAAAAACAGCCAACTGTAAATTGCCAACTGCCAACTGAAACGCTAC
>CAIVEH010000087.1 GCA_903904855.1 uncultured Bacteroidota bacterium
GGATGAATATCACTTTAGATATAACAGAAGACAAAAAATGGGAGTAATCTTTGATACCCTTATAAAAAGAATGGTCAAAAATGATCCAATACGCTTGTTATCAAAGGATTGATATTGCGACCTAAGTGCCTATACCTAAAAAATTAATTCCCCTTCTTCACAAATATCTGGGTATAGTAAAGATCGCCGCTTTTGCTTTTCACAATCCCTATTCCTGTGAGGTTGAAATCACCTTCTATATTTTGCCGGTGGCCAGGACTATTGATCCAAAGATCATAGGCTTCATCAGCAGTAGTTGCACCATAAGCCACATTTTCTGCAAATGAGCTGGTTGGTTTCAGCTTTTCTGCCAGCAAGTCCATTCTGTCATCAAAACCCTTATGGCCGAAGGGTACTTTTTCAGTGGCCATATTTCGGCTATGGCCAGCTGCCACATTCGATATTGCCTTATTCATTACCAGGGGTTTCAAAGCCATTTCTGTCCTGTGTTCATTGATGAGTCTGAGTATGCCCGCTGCCAGTGAATCATAAGGGCCATTTTTTTGTTGTGCTAACAAAAGGTTTGTACTGGTATTCAGGCAAAATGAAAACAACAATAATAAGGGGATGAATCTTCCAATACGCATGTGTATGTAATTTTAATTAGTATATTTTATGTAGTATTATGATTATTAATCGCCAATATCCGCACTCTCCTCATGCCAGGGGAATGAGCCGGCATTTTTGCCGTTTTCCCAATAGAACTTGCCCCGCTTATTGTTATAATTGCCAATCTCGTTCATGGTTTCGCAATCGTAGAGGCGGCCATTGATCATGGTGTAATGAACCGATTCTGTATTGTAAATATTATCAAGCGGGTTTTTGTCTAGGATAATGAGGTCGGCGAGCTTGCCGGGTTTGAGGGAGCCAATCCAGTTGTCGAGGCCGAGGTTGACAGCAGGATTAATTGTGCCGCAGCGAAGGGCTTCCATTGGGGTCATACCACCCTGTGCAAGCATCCATGTTTCCCAGTGCACGCCTATGCCCTGTATCTGGCCATGGGCGCCCATATTTATTTTAACGCCTGCATCTGTGAGCTTTTTCAGGCTTTTGGAAACGAGGATATGGCCGTTTTCATATTCCTCTTCAGGCACCATTGTGCGGTGGCGGCTGCGGGTGTCTATCACTTCGCGGGGAGTAAATTTCAGCAAACGTTCTTTTTCCCAAACGTTGGTATGCTGGTACCAGTAGTTTTCGCCGGCCATAGCGCCATAGCAAACTATAAGGGTAGGGGTGTTGCCGGTTTGTGAGTTTTTCCAGAATTGGATAACATCGTTGTAAAGAGGGGCTACCGGTATATTATGCTCAATGGTGGTGTGCCCATCCATTATCTGGCTCATGTTGTGGTAAAAGAAAGAACCACCTTCTGGTACTACTTCCATCTTCAGTTCGCGGGCTGCTTCTATCACCATCTGGCGTTGCTCACGGCGGGGCTGATTGTAGCTTTTTACGCTGAAGGCTCCCCATGCTTTGGTGCGGCGCAGTGCGCTTTTGGCATCTTCATAAGAGTTGATAACTGCTTTGAAGTCGCCGTCAGCTCCATACAAAATGGTTCCGGTGGAGAAAACACGTGGGCCAACCATTGCCCCGGCTTTCACCAATTCGCTCTGTGCAAACACCATTTCACTGTTGGCCGATGGGTCGTGCATGGTGGTTACTCCGTAGGCAAGGTTGGTGTAGTAGGGCCAATGCTTATCGGGTGTTAGTCCGGACCGGAAATGATTGCCGTGTGCATGTGCATCTATGAAGCCGGGCATAATCGTTTTGCCATCGCAATCAATGACCTTGGTATGGGCAGGAATGGCTATATCGCTGGTGCGGCCAATAGCTTTAATAAGATTGCCGTCAACGATAACTGTACCGTTATCAATCTCCTCATTACCTTCCATAGTAATGATGTGGGCATGAGTAAATGCAACTGCACCTTTAGGCTTATAGGTTTTTGCCTTTAGACCTACACTGATACCATGCTCAGGCAACTTGAATAAGGAATCGGGCTTGTTGTTGATAAATTCAAAACGGTCTTCCAGGTTGATTGTGTAATACTGGTCGCCAAGGGTATAGTGGAGGCGCTTATTATTGGCGCTCCAATGCAGGTTTATTCCTGCATCAAGAGATACTTTCTTTACTGGGAAATCAGTCGACTCGGCGCTTAGCTGAACCTCTTTGCCGGTATGCGGAAAGGGAGCAACATAAACCTGATGCAGATCTACATAGGCGACCCAATTGCCATCAGGTGAAACAGTGAACTGACCTCCATAGTGGCTTTTGAAAATAGTATGTTCATCGCTGCCGTCGGGTTTACAGCTATTAAGAGTTTTGTAGAGGCCTCCTCCTGCCTGGTAGTAAATCAGTTTGCCAGTATGGTCGAATTCTGGGTTGCTACCCTTGTTGGTTACAAAAGTTTCTTTATGACCAGAGGCAGGCATCAGGTATATGCCCGGTTTAATGGTATAAGTATTGCCCATTATATTGTCGCTGCCTTCCTTTGTATACACTATCCATTTGCCATCGGGCGACCATGCAGGGGTGCGGTACATGCCTTTTTTAGAGGTAAGCGCTACTGGCTTAGCATTGCCATAAAAGTCGAGTTTGCATATGGATCCGGTTGATTCATCGTTCCAGGTAACATATATTAAGGAATGGCCATCAGGTGAAAATGATGGTTCAGATTCCTGGGCCGTACTGTTGGTGATTCTTACAGGATGACCATTTGGGAGCGCCTTTTTATATAGGTGGCCCAGCGCATTAAACACCAGCCATTTGCCATCGGGCGAGGTGATGGCATTGCGGATCACATTTACATTAAACTCATCGGGATTAAGGTTTTGCGGAAAGCGGACTACATCGGTCATGTGTTGTTTTACATGGCAGGTGAAGGGTATTTCGGTGGCTTCATTCACCTTTTTAGTATCCACTCTGATGATCTTGCCTCCAGCCCAAATGATGATTTGCTGATCATCGTGTGTCCAGGCATAACCCGTATAAATGCCAAAAATGGTCCAGGCTTCCTGCTGGTCTTTATCGAGTTTGTCGTAGATGGGCCATTCTTCGCCGGTAGCAAGGTCGCGGAGAAAAAGGACAGATTTTGCATGTACTCGCCTCACAAAGGCCAGGAGTTTGCTACTGTGTGATATCTGCGGACGAACGGCTCCACCTGATCCTCCGGTTACATCTTCAATTATTCCTTTTTCACGATCGAAACGTTTGATGACGAAAATCTGGTTGTTGGGGTCTTTGTTGTACTGGAAATAACCACCCGGATACATGTCTTCGCTGTAGTATACATAGCGGCCATCGGGAGAAACGCATGGCTCATTAAGATCCTGCTGGTCGTTTTTGCGGGCAGTGAGCTGGAGTCCGCCACCGCCGTTGATGTGGTACATCCATAATTCACCGGCGCCCAATGAACGGCCAGAAGTAAAGTGCTTGCGGGCAATGATATAGTTTTTATCTACCCAAACGCCATTATTGAGCAGGCGGAAATTTTCTTTGGTGATCTGTTTGGCATGGCTGCCATCATGGTCCATTACCCAGATGTTATCTCCGCCGCCAGCATCGGAAGTAAAGAGGATCTTTTTGCCATCGGGGCTGAAACGGGGCTGTACCTCATATGCCATACCAGTGCGCAGGGCTTTAGCTTCACCGCCTTTCGAGGGCATGATATAGATATCGCCCAGGAGGTCGAATACGATTTCCTTGCCATCGGGAGAGAGGTCGAGGTTCATCCAGGTACCTTCATTAACGGTGAAGGCAACATCGTGGCCGGGGCCTCCGGGGTTGTTTACGTCCCATTTCTTTTTGTCGTCTTTTTTATCCTGGGCCTGAGTGTGGCTAGTGGTTAGGGTAAGTGCCAATAATATTAATATCAGATTGGTGCGCATGTAATTTTATTTGTGTGGGGATAAAGATAAGTTATGAATGGGGGAATTTAACCCCTGAACCACTAAAGAGGAATCAAATATTTAGCTTCGCATCAAATGCTTTAATTTTTCTTAGAATCCAGCTATTTTAATCCAGCAATTATAAATTAAACTACCTATAACATGGATAATAAAAAGTCCCAAATAGTTAGTAAAAACATTTCCTGAAGTTCATTTGAAAAAATAATAACTTTACTATACTACAATTAATCACGTATGACGATAAGTTTTAAAAGCAGATTCAGAAAATTATTCAAATGGTCTACTGGACTGTTTTTATTACTTTTTGTGTTCAGGTTGATTTATGGATATGTAAGCCCTGAATCCGGGCGAAGCCAGTATAATGGCGAGGATTTTTTCAATAGCTTGGAAAATGTGAGGAAAAATTATGCTTCTGAAAACATAATGAAAAAAAGTCTGGATGCTCCCCAGCCCTCAATGGTTGTTAATCAGAAATATGATAAAACTGCTTCAATTAAAACAAAGTCGTCTGAGTTTGACAGAGATGAACGAAGTATTAAAGCGAAGGCAAAAGCATTCAATGCGGTTATACAATATGAGCAAAACACAGGCCAGAAGGGCAACAGGCAAATACATCTGCTCATTGGGGTTAACCCTACATTGTTTGATTCATTCTGCTTAGAAATCCAGAAAATAGGGTTGATAAAAGCCATTGGCGTAACCAAAGTGGATAAAACCAATGAATACAAACAACTGAATGCCAAAAAGATGTCGCTCGAAAAAACACTTGCATCTTTAAATGAATTGAAAGCACGTGCAGGTGAGATTTTCGACTTCGTAACGCTGCATGATAAGATACTGGAGATAGAAGATAAGCTACAGGAGTTGGGAGTTGATCTGGGTGACTTTGATACTGAAAATGAGTTCTGCACCGTAAAACTGTCGCTTTATGAAGGGGCAACAGAGATTGATATCCGGTTTATACAGAGGCTTAAGGTAGCATTTGAGTGGACAATCAAATTTTATACTATTAGCATAATTTCACTGCTGGGGTTATCTGCTTTGGTGTTTTTAATTTTAGTGATTATAGACAAGCTAAAGGTAGTAAGCAGCATAGCGAGTAAGATGAATGAGTAATTGGGTAAGGATAACTGGCAGGCGGGTACTTTAATAACAGAACTGCTTTATGCTTGCTGACTTGCTCCTGAAAATAGCATAAAATAAAACAGAGTTGGCCAAGCCAACTCTGTAATTAGTATATCAAATAAATACCTGTTTAACTATTTCGCCCCTTTCTCTTTCTCTTTTGCCTTGTCTTTGGCTTTCTTTTCAAGCATTTCTATTACACTGCCGATGTTGGCATGGTCGAGGCGCTTGCCCCGTATGATCTTCTTTTCATCGAGCAGGTAGATGGTAGGGGTGCTGTATACATCATATTTATCGTGGTAGTTGGTGGTATGGTCGGGGTCCCATGTATTGATGTAGTCTTTCATTTTATATTTATCAATAAATTCTTTTATTGCTTTTTCATCGCCTTCTGTGGCTACTGTATATATTTTTACACCCTTTGCTTTGAGTACTTCATCATAGAGTGAATCGAGTTCAGGCATTTCGTGCTGGCAATGGCCGCAGGTAGGGGAGTAGAAAACCACAACGGTATACTTTGCCTTGGTGGTATGCAGGTTTTCTTCTTTCTTGGTAATTATGTTGTTCAGTTTCAGTTCTGGCGCAATATTGCCTATCATATTCGGTGCCATTTTACGGGCGCGGTCTATATATTTCTGCAGTTCTTCGTTGGTGAGCCAGAAGGCATCGCCTTTCATATAGTAATTCTCAACGAGGTACACAAAAGCCTGATCCATACCCATTACCTTGCTGTTTTCGGCTGTTTTGGTGAGCCACCACAGTGTGTAATGGAACATGTCTTTGGTTCCCTTGGTTTTAGCAAGCAATATATCGTCTTCTTTTTCAACACTATCGGGCCATGGGAGTACCAGTTTTGCAAAATAGGTATCCAGTTTGGCATCATACATAGGGGTAAATATCATGCGGTCGTCGCGGAAGTTAATACCATCCCAGTAATGAGCTTTATAATATCTATATGCAAAGGTGGAATCTTTGGTTTTTCCATCTTCGAGGTAATGAGTGCCTTCGGGTATTTCAGGGGTTTCCATGGCATTGAAAACATTAGCCAACAAGGTGCCTGGATATTTTTTTACATAGTCGCGGCGGTGCTGCGTAACAACATTATTGGAGGCAATTGATTTTTTGCGGATTTTTTCGGTATCGGCCGTTGTTCTGGCCTTGTCCAGGTCTTTTTTCAGTTGTTCCTGCTCCTTATTAAAGCCTTTCAGATAATCAATATACTCTATAAACCGATCGTTTTCGGGTGAGTTTTTGAATTTAACGCCATCGGGAAGTTTGCTTTTTGTGGCTGTAATAGTCATATTATCACCTTTGTTTAGCAGGAATTCGAAATTTGTGCGTTCCTTGTCTTTAATTACGATAATGTAAATACCGCCCACAAAATCTGGGTCTTTGCTGTCGAAGGTAATGACGCCATTGTGATCGAGATGGCCGGAGTCGCTGGCGAAGATATTAGGTCTTTGCAAACCATAATAATGTACCAGGTAAACAAAGGAATCGGTAATGTCGGTCATCTTGACCTGAACATGGTAGCCCGCGGCAGCAAAAGTATTGCCGGCAAAGGCTGTTAAAACAAATAGGGAGATCAGTGTGAATCTTTTCATTTTAATCATAAATTGAGGTTTTAATTTAATAGACAACTGTAAGTTAGTTTACCACTATTGGTTTCCTTGTGAAAAGTCAAAAATAAATCATAAAAATGGTCTATCGCAAGCGGATAGAACTAAATTTGCGATTATTAAAAAAATTCTAACAAAATTTTGTCCAGAAAAAAGAAAAAACCGAAGCCGTTATTCAATATTAAGATTGAAGCTTATGCAGCCGAAGGCCGCAGCCTGATGCACCTGGAAGACGGGAAAGTGCTGTTTGTGGATAATGCCATACCGGGCGATGTTATTGATGTGGTAATCATAAAGGAAAAAACTAGCTGGGCTCAGGGCAAAACTGTGCGACTGGTGGAGCCATCGCCAATGCGGATAGAGCCTTTTTGTGAACATTTTGGTATCTGCGGAGGATGCAAATGGCAGATGCTGCCTTATGTGCAGCAACTGATATATAAGCAGCAACAGGTGCAGGACCAGCTGAGCAGGATAGGGCAGATAGAACTGCCCGAGCTGCAACCCATTATTGGCAGCCCCCGTGAGCGGTATTACCGTAATAAACTTGAGTTTACATTCTCGACCAGCAGGTATTTGAATTTTGATGAAATTGCCGATAAGGATCAGAAAATAGAGCGGGTACCCGCTCTGGGATTTCATGCTCCTGGGTTGTTCGATAAGGTGGTAGAGATCAATCAGTGTTACCTGATGGATGAGCCGACCAATGCATTGCTGAAAGTGCTTCGGGAATATACCGAGACCAATAAGTTGCCGTATTACGATTTTAAAGCACAATATGGATGGCTACGCAATGTGGTGATAAGGGTGGCTACTACCGGAGAAGTGCTGGTATATGTGGTTTTCCACCATGATGAGCCGGAAATGATACCACTGCTGGAGCATGTATTGCAAAATGTGCCGGGTATTACTTCGCTGAATTATATAATTAATGGTAAACTGAACGATACCACTTTCGACCTGGAGGCAATCAACTATTGGGGCAAAAGCTGGATAGAAGAAAAACTGGAGAACTTCCGGTTTAAGATTTCGGCGAAATCGTTCTTCCAGACCAACACTTACCAGGCTGAAGCGCTGTATTGGGTAACCCGGGAATTTGCTGGATTGACCGGAAATGAGGTTTTGTATGACTTATATTGCGGAACGGGTAGTATTGGTATATTCTGTTCAGGAGCAGTTAGTAAGGTTATAGGTATTGAAGTGATAGATGAAGCTGTAAAAGATGCCTATGAGAATGCAACGCTGAACGGATTGGACAATTGTAAATTCTTTGCAGGCGATGTGGACAAGATTTGCACCGATGCTTTTTTTGAAGAACATGGTCGGCCCGATGTGATTATTACCGATCCGCCAAGGGCAGGTATGACGGAAAAACTGATTGAACAACTGCTAAAAATAAGGGCACCTAAAGTAGTGTATGTGAGCTGTAACCCTGCAACCCAGGCACGGGACCTGCAACTGCTGGATGTGGCATATAAAATTACCAGATTGCAGCCTGTTGATATGTTTCCGCATACGCACCATATAGAGAATGTGGCACTTTTAGAATTGCGCAATGACTGAATTGCTTAATTGGTCAATGACTCGATGTTCTGATTTTAACTATAGCTTTAGGATAATTATTAATGTAGAAATAATCATTTAAATTTGCGGTATGATCACTCAATCAGAATTGGAAAAATTAATAATTGAGCCCGAAACTGACCGGATTGAGAAAACAATTTCCTTAAAAGACAGCAATAAATTCGGCGAAGCTATTTGTTCATTTGCTAATGACTTACCAAATTATAGTAAACCAGGTTATCTTATAATAGGTGTTTTGGACAATGGAACCAGAAATGGAACCATCGTTCAGGAATATTTGTTACAAATGTTAATGGATTTCAGAACTGATGGCAGGATCAATCCTCCACCAGCTTTAGCGGTAGCAAAATTTTCTTTTCCGGACGGTGATGTAGCAGTAGTGGAAGTGCAGCCATCGTCTCAACCACCTGTAAGATTTAATGGGAAAGTATGTGTAAGAATCGGGCCAAGAAAAGGTTTAGCAAATGAGACTGAGGAAAGAATACTTAGTGAAAAACGTTCCTCGTTTGCAAGATCCTTTGATACGCTGCCCTGCTATGATAGTACAATAGACGACATAAAAGAAGAATTATATAGATTTACCTATTTGCCGAAAGCCATTGATAAAGAAACGTTGGAGCAAAATCACAGAGGTGTAACAGAACAACTTTCCTCCCTTAAATTTTTCGACCTAAAAACTAATTGCCCTACCAATGGCGGTATCCTGATGTTTGGGAAAAGGCCACGATTTTTTATGCCGGGTGCTTATGTGCAGTATGTGCGATTTAAAGGAGATGATGTGGTGAGTGATTTTGATTTTGAGAAGCGATTTGAGGGCGATCTGGCTACGCAAATGCGGATAATTGAAGAGTTTATCCAATATATTATTGTACGTGAAGTGCAGCATAACCTTGGGGAGGCATATCAATATAATTATCCTTTGGTAGCAATTAAGGAGTTGCTTTTTAATGCTATTATTCATAAGAACTACCAATCTAATGCACCAATAAAGTTTTATGAATTCAGCGACAGGATTGAGATTAGCAACCCTGGGGGATTGTATGGAGAGGCGAGACCGGAAAATTTCCCGAATAAGAATGACTACCGGAACCCTGTTTTGGCAGAAGCAGCTAAGAACCTGGGGTATATTAACAGTTTTAATGTTGGGGTAAAACGGGCAACAAATGCCCTTAAAGATAATGGTAATCCTGATCCGGTTTTTACATTGAATGATCCCTCGGGTTTTTCGGTGGTGGTTTATAAAAAAGAAATTTAGACTACTTTAAGGCTTAGGTAGTCAATTGAATGGTTTTTAATTTTATTTTCTACTACAAATACCACCCAAATTATACTTTAGTTCTTGTAAAAATGTCATAAAATGAAAAGCTTAATGTTGGGTATCAGTGACGTACCACCCGATACCATGCTCTTATTAAAGCTCCTTATCATTTTCCTGGCAATAATCCTTATTATAATTGCGATTTTTGTTCTAGTAATTGTTTTGGTTTGTATAGTGAATTTGATTATTTGTATTATTAATAAACTGAAACTGAATAGACATTAGCCAGGTTAATGAATGGGTAAAGTTAAGAAGGATGAAATATGCTACTCTGACAAGAGACTTAAAACTGCTCGATCTAGCTTGCCGATAACCCTAATGCAGCATGTAAATATTTCCGCATAGATACCATATTGAGAATATGTCATTACTGGAATTGCGATTTGCCTTTGTGACAAAACAAACACCTTGCGTCGATTTCACCTGATTTATCCCCCCGCCACTAAAAATAATATTCTCTATCTTGCGTTCTATTCGCAAAAACCTAATAATGAAAAAACTAAAACTACCGGTGCTTGTAACCCTGTTGGCAATTGGCTCGTCTTATAATACTATTGCGCAAACCGCTGAGGAGATCATAAAAAAACATGTGGATGCTGTGGGGGGATGGGATAACTGGAAAAATGTAATCTCGCTGAAAGAAACAGGGGTAATGAATTTTGGTGGTACTGAAATCCCGGTTGTTATTTCTATAATGAATGGTAAGGGGTACCGTATGGATATGACTATAATGGGTATGGCCAATTATATGATAGTAACCCCCGAAAATGGATGGATGTATTTCCCGATACAAGGCCAGAAGAAAGCTGAAGCCTTGCCCGCCGACCAGGTGAAAGAAGCACAGGACCAACTGGATGTAACATCAGACCCTCTGATCAATTACCAGGCAAAAGGCAATAAGGTGGTTGCATTGGGTAAGGATGATGTGGAAGGTACAGAGTGCTTTAAACTGAAAGTAACCGATAAAAGTGGTAAAGAAATAACCATGTTTATTGATGCTACCACATATAACCTTATTCGAACTAAAGAAAAATCGAAAGCTAATGGTAAGGAACAAGAATCGACAACCAATTATACCAATTACCAAAAACAGCCGGAAGGGATAATAATACCTATGTCGGTGGATAGCGAAGACGGACCAATGTCGATAAAATCAATAGAGGTCAATAAATCGGTGGATGCAAGCTTATTTAAACCTACTGAAGAAAAAAAATAATCAAAATACCAACTCACAATTAAACACAAAAAAATGAAACAATTTAAATTTGCCCTGTTGGCTATAGCCATAACCGCATCGGGATTTATAACAGCAACTGCACAGACTGCTGATGAAATTATCCAGAAACATATAACTGCGATTGGTGGGGTTGATAACTGGAAAAAAATCAACTCTTTAAAAATGACAGCTTCAGCGAATGCGCAAGGTGTTGAAATACCTATAAATATAACTGTGCTAAATGGTAAAGGAATGAAAGTAGAGTATACTTTCAGCGGAATGACAGGCTGGTCGATAATAACAGATAAAGCAGGTTGGAATTACAGCCCGTTTGGCGGACAAGCAAAGCCGGAAGCCTTACCTGAAGAATCACTGAAACAATCGCAGGACCAGCTTGATGCACAGGGGCCATTGATTGACTATAAGTCGAAAGGGAGTACTGTTACATTTCTTGGTAAAGATGATGTCGAAGGGACAGAGTGTTTTAAAGTGAAGATTGTTTACAAAACCGGCAAGGAAGAAACCATGTATTTTGATGCTGCAAATTATTACCATATCCGTTCGGTATCAAAAGTGAAAGCAGACGGAAAAGAAGTAGAAGCAACACAGAATTTCGGAGATTTCCAGAAACTGCCAGAAGGGATAGTTTATGCTATGTCGCAAGATGGAATGGGCGGGCAGATGAAAATAAAATCTGTAGAAATCAATAAGCCGATACCTGATGATTTCTTTACTGTAAAGGATGAAGTGAAGAAGTAGTGTAGGCAGTTATCAGTTTACAGTTTACGATTTTCAGTGTGCTAAAAAGTGTACAGTTTTCGGTAGAAAATTGCTTTTTGGTATTTTATCCTGAGATAAAAAACCGTTTGTATTTCCTAATAGATTTAACCAGGTGATAATGAAAAAACAATCCATAGGGTTAACCCTTCTTGCAGTGTTGTGTTTTGGTGCAGCATTTGGCCAGACCAAAGTCAACTCCTATACATTCGGTGCACTGGAAGCCAGGTGGCTTGGGCCGGGCACTATGAGTGGCAGGATCACATCGATAGTGGGAGTAAATGCAGATAGTAAAACACTGTATGCGGGTAGTGCTGGTGGGGGAGTATGGAAAAGTACCAATGCAGGGGCATCCTTCAAACCGATTTTCGATAAATACTGCATGAGTATAGGCGCCATCGCGGTTGACCAGACTCATCCCGAAACTGTATTTGTGGGTACCGGTGAGAGCAATATGCGCAATACGGTATCGATAGGTGATGGTATGTATAAAAGCACTGATGCCGGCGACAACTGGGTAAAGGTGGGTATGGACAGTACCGAGCACATTGCCAAGATTATTATTGACCCTAAAAACAACAATACGATCTATGCCGCAGTGCCAGGGCCACTTTGGAGCAACAGCAAGCACAGGGGATTATATAAATCTACAGATGGAGGAACTACCTGGAATAAAATATTTTATCTCAATGATTCAACCGGATGTGCTGATATAGCAGTGGACCCGACTGACCCGAATATACTGTATGCTACTATGTGGGAATTCAGGAGGTTGCCTTATTCATTCAATTCGGGTGGTAAAAGCAGCGGCATGTATAAAAGCCTTGATGGGGGTAAAACCTGGAAAGAACTGAAGAATGGCTTACCAGCAAAACCTTTTGGGCGTATCGCACTGACTCTGGCACCCAGTTCGCCTCAGAATATGATTGCCATTGTAGAAGCAAAGGAAACAGGTTTGTATATATCGAGTGATGGCGGTGAAACGTGGAAATCGCAAAGCGCAACAACCAACGTGGTGTCAAGGCCATTTTATTTTAGTTGCCTGGTAATAGACCCTAAAGAACCAAAGAGGGTATACCGTCCGGGTTTTGGTTTCTCCTATTCTGACGATGGCGGGTATTCGTTTACCGATGCATCGTATGACGGTGGGTGGGTGCATAGCGACCACCATGCTTTGTGGATCAACCCGAACTATACCAACCAGATGTACCTGGGAACTGATGGTGGGGTTTATTTCAGCCTGGACAGGGGAGCTACATGGATGTTTGTGTATAACCTGCCGGTGGGGCAGTTTTACCATGTGGCCTGCGATAATAATACGCCTTACCGTATGTATGGCGGCCTGCAGGACAATGGTAGCTGGGTGGCACCATCGGCTGCGCCGGGCGGTGTGAATAATTCGAACTGGCAGGATATGTATGGAGGAGATGGTTTCTGGGTGCAGCCAGACCTTACTGATAATAATATAGCCTATGCCGAATCGCAGGGAGGTAATATGGGCAGAATAGATATGACGACTTTCAAGTCGCTGGACATTACGCCACAGGCAGCAAAGGGTGATGAAAAGCTGCGCTGGAACTGGAATACACCTATTGTAACCGGACAGGCTAACAAGCACAACCTATACACAGCAGCCCAATACCTTTATAAAACAACAGACCAGGGCCGTACCTGGCAGAAGATATCGGGAGACCTGACAACCAATGATAAGAAGAAGCAACAGCAGGAAGAATCGGGTGGGCTGAGTGAAGATAATACCTCGGCCGAAAACCATTGTACCATTTTTACTGTAGCTGAATCCCCACTGGATGAGAACCTTGTATGGGCCGGAACAGATGACGGCAACCTGCAGGTAACCACAGATGGCGGCAAAACCTGGACGAACGTAGCCAAAAACTATGCAGCATCAGGAATACCTGCACAAACATGGGTGAGCAGCATTGAACCATCGAGATACGACAGGAATACGGTCTATGCCACATTTGATAACCATATGTATGGTGATATGTATACCTACCTTGCCAAATCGATGGACCTCGGAAAGACATGGACACGAATAAGGAGTGATGAGTTTACCGGTTTTGCACATAAAATAAAAGAAGACCTGATTAATAAGAACCTGCTGTTCCTGGGGTCAGAGAGGGGATTGTTCGCCTCGATAGACGGGGGTAATTCCTGGTTCAGGATGAAGAACCATATACCTGATTACTGTATGGTACGGGATATTGCCATTCAGCCGCAAACAAACGACCTGGTTATTGCCACACATGGCAGAGGCATAATGGTGATCAACGATATATCACCTATAAGAGCGCTGACAAAAGATGTGGTGGATAAGGACGTGGTATTGTTCGACAACAAACCGATTCCCCTTTCCAATGGCGCTTATGGAGGTGGCGGATCACCTGTAAGCGGCGGCTGGTATGGCGGCAACCCCGATGATGTGCAGCCAATTGAGTACTACATGAAAAACCGCCCTACGCAGGATGTGAATGTGGAGATATATGATGCCACCGGCAAACTGGTGCAAAAAATACCAGGCAGCAAGCGTAAGGGCATCAACAAGGTATACTGGAACCTGAGAATGACACCTCCCAAAACAGCAACAGGCGGCGCCAAAATGGATTATGGTGGTTTTGTAGCCCCGATGGTGTTACCAGGCACCTATACTGTAAAACTGAAAGTAGGGGATAAGGATTATACTAATCAGCTGGTAATGGTACACGACAATAAGAACAAACTGTTCAGCGAAGAAGACCGCAAGGCACAGTATACTGCGGCTATGCAGCTGTACCATACCCATGAGCAACTGACGACACTTGTGGACAAGATTGCAGCCGAGCAAAAGATGGTAAAGGATAACATGGACTCAGTGAGAAGGCCACAGACCAAGAAGCTGATGAAGGAATATAATGATAAGCTGGAAGAGCTGCGGAGCACCCTGCTGGCTACAAAGCATAAATCGATATTTGCGGATGAGAAAAAACTAAGGGAATACATAACAGAAGTGTATGGCGCCATATGCGGCCAGGAATGCAAACCTACTAACCTACAACTGGAACGCATTACCGTGCTTAACGACGACCTGAAAAAAGGCCAGGACAACTAC
>CAIVEH010000088.1 GCA_903904855.1 uncultured Bacteroidota bacterium
ATCCATATAATTACCTAATTAGGTAATGCAAAATAAACACAAAAAATACACAAAAGCAAATCTGCTATTGTGTAAGATGAACTTTCAATAATATCAGTTACCTAACTTTCTCTTGGGTTTGGGTTTAAGATAGGCAGAACCGGATATTTCTTAAATTTTTTAAGGGCTTATAGTTTTCGGACATGAATAACTGGCATGAAAGCTATTCATCCAATTCGTATTATTTGAATAATGCCTGTCGATACTTCATAGGTGTATTGCAGTCAGGACAACAACGCTTTCCAAACTTAAAAAAAGGAGACAAGGCATAATGGCAGCCCGTATTCAAAACGGGTGCATTCCAAATCTTAGCTGAAATTACTAGCCAAATCTAATTGGCTGCTTTGTTAGAAGCAATGATAAGAAATTGAATGCGAAGATTTGAGATGAACCCTTCTTCAAAATTTATCAGATCTTATTGATTCATAGCAAACTTAGCTGCCTCAAATAGTTGATTATCGGTATCATAAATCATTACCAGCTATATGCCATCAGAAAGTTTGGCAATATCTCTTTCAGTAGCATCATTATGATCAATAACTACCTTGCCATCAAGGCGGGTGATGCACACAGCGACCTTTTGCGGCGCTTCAACCATACCCCAATAAATAAAAAAAGGGGCCACACCAAAGCGTAGCCCCTCTTCACAATTTATCAAACCTTACTGGATCTTGGCAAACTTAGCTGTCTTCAGTAGTTGATTATCAGTATCATAAATCATTACCAGGTACATGCCGTCGGCAAGGGTGGAAATATTTATTTCGGTGGCATCAATCTGATCAATAGCTACTTTGCCATCAAGGCTGCTTATGCGCACATTCACTTTTTGCGGTGCATCAATGAACAATGCATTTATTGCCGGATTCGGGTAAAGGGTTATTTCTTTTGTTGTATTGCCGGTATTATTTACAATGGTATTGCAATGTTCAGGTGATACCACAGCTACTGCATGAGTGGCTGACCTTGTGCCACAACTATTGGTGACTGAATAGCTGATTGTTGCCGAGCCAACGGCAATACCTGTTACAACACCAGCCGCTACCGTTGCTACCGATGAATTGCCGCTACTCCAGGTGCCTCCAGTTACAGATTCGGTAAGGGCTATACTAAGTCCCTGGCATACACTGGTGTATCCGGAAATGGTGCCGGGATAAGGTAATCCGCCAATTGAGATTGCCTTTGTTGCTGCAACGCTGCCGCAGGCATTTGTAACCGTATACCTGATGGTATCTATACCGGCAGACGCCCCTGTTACAACACCGCCTGAAACTGTGGCATGACTGTTGGCACTGCTCCATACACCACCGGGTGCTGCATCCGTAAGTGTAATGGAAGCTCCCTGGCAAACTGAAGCAGGACCAGTTATGGTACCTGCGGTTGGCGCTGTCTGCACACTGATCATTACAGAATCGGTAACCGATCCGCAACTGTTGGAAACAGCATAATAAATTTCAGCAGTACCTGCCGCTACTCCAGATACAACACCAGTACCGCTGATAGTTGCTACAGATGTATTACTGCTGCTCCATACCCCGCCGAATGTAGCATCAGCCAGGGTTGTTGTTCCACCAACGCATACATTTGGTGATCCGGTAATAGTTGTTGGAACAGGTGTGGTATTTACGGTATCGGGTCTGGTTGCAATTCCAGGGCATCCGCTGCCTGCCACACTATAGGTAACGGTAACAACGCCACCTGCAACACCTGTTACAAGGCCTGTGCCGTCAACTGTAGCAACTGAAGGATTACTGCTGCTCCAGGTACCTCCAGGTGTAGCATCTGCGAATGTAGTAGTGGCACCCAGACACTCATTGCTAATGCCGGAAATGGCAGCAACAACAGGCGCAGTATTAACGGTATTCAATATTGTTGCTGCCGCGCTGCAACCGAAAGTATTGGTCACTGTATAGTTGATAGCAACAGTGCCTGTAGTAACGCCGGTAACAACACCAGTGGAGCTGCCAACAGTTGCTATAGCTGTACTACCGCTGCTCCAAACCCCTCCTGGTGTGGCATCGGCCAATGCAGCAGTGGAACCTGGACACTCACTGGCTGAGCCGGTAATGGCAGCAACAAGAGGTTGCGGATTAACTGTAACGGCCCTGGTTACAAATGATGTACCGCATGTGCCGGAAACCATATAACTGATAGTGACTGTACCTGCCGATAACCCTGTAACCAAACCTGTACCTGCAACAACAGTTGCAATAGCCGGTGAACCACTGCTCCATGTACCGCCGCCCAGAGGGTCACTCAGGGTGATGGTAGCGCCAGGGCAAACAGATGTTGGCCCTGTAATTGCGGGTGTAGAAGTCATCAGGTTAACCGTATCGATCGACGTTACGCTTGTAGGGCAACCAAACACATTGGTAACCGTATATGTTATGGTAGTAGTTCCAATTGATATACCTGATGCAATACCTGAAGAGGAACCTATTGTGGCAACAGCAGGTGTACTGCTGCTCCAGATTCCGCCGGTAGTGGCATCGGTAAGTGTTATTACAGTACCTGTGCACTGGCTTGTTGGCCCGCCTATAGCAGCTACAACAGGTACAGGATTAATTGTTATAATCTTACTTGAAGTACCGGTTCCGCAAATGCCGGTTGCAGTATAAAATACTGTATCGACACCGGAACTGATACCATCAACAATTCCGGGGCCTACCAGCGAACCGTGTGCGTTGCTGATACTCCATGTGCCACCGGGTATAGCATCGGTAAGTGTAATGCCTGAGCCAACACAAACTGATGAACTTCCTGAAATGACACCGCCACTTGTTGAAGGAAGTATTGTTATCACCTTAACAGCAGAAGCAGAGCCGCAACCGTTAGTAAGTGTATATGATATCGGATCTGTTCCACCGGTAACACCTGTAACCATTCCTGCACCCGAAACTGTTGTATTGGCATTGCCTGCACTCCATGTTCCGCCAGTTACTGATTCGCTGAGTGTTATGTTTGCACCTACACAAACACTGTCGGGTCCGGAAATAGTTCCGGGATCAGGTAAGGCATTGATCACTACCGATGCAGTGGCAGATATGGTACCACATGCATTGGTTATGGAATAGCTGATAATATCAGTGCCACCGGTAACCCCGGTAACAATGCCTGTTCCGGAACCCACAGTTGCATTGGCGTTAGCAGCGCTCCATACACCACCTGGGGTGGCATCTGTTAAAGTAATTGTTGCGCCCTGGCATACACTGGCTGGCCCTGAGATAGTTCCGGGAACCGGAAGCGAATTAATGGCAATAACATAAGTAGCCGACCCTACCCCACATGGACCGGTAACTGTGTAGCTGATAGTATCAATTCCGGGAGTTATGCCGGTAACTATACCACCGGGAGCCACTGTTGCATTGGCATTGCTGCTGCTCCACGAGCCGCCGGGTACTGCATCTGAAAGTGTGATCAGTGAACTCTGACAAACTGCTGTTGGCCCGGTAATGGTTCCTGCAGTGGCTGAGGCGCCAATACCAATTGTATAAGTAGCCACGGCTGTGCCACAACTGCTGCTTACTGTATAAGATATGATATCGGTACCGCCTGATAATCCGGTTACAATACCAGTACTACCCACTGATGCATTGGCATTGCTGCTGCTCCATACGCCACCGGGTGCGCCATCGGTCAGGGTAATATTGCCACCCACGCACACTGCTGTCGGGCCGGCAATAACGCCTGCAGTAAGGAATGCACCTATGGTTATGATTTTAGTAGTTACAGCCGTCCCGCATACATTGCTTACAGTATAAGAAATGGTATCAGTTCCGGGGCTTACCGGTGTTACCATACCTGTACCGTCTATAGTTGCATTACTGTTGCTGATGCTCCATGTGCCGCCGGAAACGGCATCTGTATAGGTTGTTGAGGCGCCAATACACAATGAAGATGGGCCGGTAATAGTCCCGGCTACAGGAACCATATTAACTGTAACTGTATGAGTTGCAATTGCTGTACCACAACTGCCGGTTACAGAGTATGAGATCGTATCTACACCTGTAGATACGGCGTTTACAACACCGGTTCCGCTTACAGTGGCAGTACCATTGCTGGCGCTCCATGTACCACCAGGTGCGGCATCAATAAGTGTTATTGGTGTACCTGAACAAACTGATGAAGGACCTGTAATGGAACCTGCACTTACAGAAGCGCCAATGGTGATTATTTTGGTTGTGAATGCTGTGCCGCATGCATTGGTTACCGTGTAGGAAATAGTATCGGTACCCACACTAACAGGCGTTACAACACCTGTCCCAATTATTGTAGCATGGGCATTGCTTATACTCCACGATCCCCCCGGAGCTGCATCACTATATGTTGCAGGGGTTCCTATGCATAAAGATGACGGACCGGAAATAGTGCCTGCTACCGGCAGTGCATTAACTGTAACCACGTGTGTGGCAATGGCCGAACCACATGTGCTGGTAACAGTATAAGATATAGTATCCATTCCTCCAGTAACACCTGTAACTGTTCCACCTGCAACCGAAGCGCTGCCATTACTTGCACTCCATACACCACCCGGAGCCGGATCAGTTAAAGTAATATGGGCGCCGGCACATACACTGCTGCCACCCGATATGGTACCTGCAGTAAGGAAGGCCCCTACTGTTATTATTTTTGTTGCTGATGATGTGCCGCAGGCATTTATTACAGTGTAGGTTATAGTATCAGTCCCGGGGCTTATACCGGTTACCAAACCTGTGGAGGAAATTACTGTTGCCGTAGAATTGCTGGCACTCCATGTGCCTCCGGTGGTAATGTCAGCAAGGTTAATGAAAGTTCCTGCACATACACTCGACGGGCCTGTGATCGGCAATACACCTGCAGGCTGCACATTTACGGTTGCAGTGGTCGATACACTGCCGCATGCATTGGCCACAGTATAGCTGATGGTAGCAATACCACTGCTCACTCCCAATACAGACCCTGCGCCTGAAACTGTAGCTATACCCGGAACCGCGCTACTCCATGTGCCACCTGGTGTGGCATCGCTCAGAGATATTGTGGATCCAACACATACCGCTGAAGGACCGGTTATAGTTCCTGCGCCAGGTGTTATACTTACAGTAACTGTTGCAGTTACAGAACAGGTACCAATAGAATAAGTAATTGTAGTTGTGCCAGGGGCTACCGAAGTAACTAAACCTCCGGCTACTGTAGCAATACCAGGTGCGCTGCTGCTCCAGGTTCCGCCTGGAACACCATCTGTTAAAGTTACAGTATTGCCCATACAGATATTTGAAGAGGGTGGTGATAATGGCGATGGCGCTGCACTAACGGTAATTGTTTTAACCGAATAACATGTGCCTGCTGTATAGGTTATGGTTGCAGTGCCTGCTGATACACCGGTTACCAACCCTCCTGCTGATACAGTGGCTACACTGATTGTACTGCTGCTCCAGCTTCCGCCAGAAGTTGCATCGCTCAATAAAGTTGAACCACCTGCACATATGATAACTCCACCTGCAGGTGTTATAGCGGCCGGACCTGAAATAACATTAACAGTGTCGTAAACCGAACAGGCACCCAGGGTGTAGGTAATTGGTGCTATTCCTGTAGCAATACCTGTAACAAGTCCGCCGGCCGAGATTGTAGCTATGCCGGGCGCTCCGCTGGTCCAGCTACCACCCGATGTGGCATCTGATAAAGTAACAGTTCCGCCGCCAGAACAAATGGATGGATCATATGGAGTTATGGCAGCCGGGCCATTTACAGTAACCGATTTAACTGCTATACAAGTGCCTATAGTATACGATATGTTAGCAGTTCCGGCAGAAACACCTGAAACAAGACCTCCGGCAGAAACGGTTGCGACAGCCGGATTACCGCTGCTCCATGTGCCGCCTGAAGTACCATCAGAGAGAAGAGTAGTGGTGCCGGTGCAAATTGTTAACGATCCTGCCGGGGTTATTGGCCCTGGGCCGGTCAGAACTGTTATTGTATCAGTAGCCGAACAACCTGCTACTGTATAGTATATTACAGCAAGACCTGCCACTCCACCGGTTACAAGGCCACTGCCTGAAACTGAGGCAACAGCAGGTGAACCGCTAGACCATGATCCTCCGGATGTGGCATCAGAAAGTGAAACAGTGCCGCCGCTCGCGCAAATGGATGGATTAACTGGAAAAATGGATGCAGGGCCGTTAACGGTTACGGTTTTAACTACCGAACAACCGCCCACTGTATAGGATATTACAGCTGTTCCGGCTGAAATACCTGTAACTAAACCTGCGGTACCCACTGTTGCAGTACCTGGGGCTGCACTGCTCCATACGCCGCCACTTGTACCATCAGTTAATCCGGTTACAGAACCGATACAAACCGTTACAGCGCCGGGTGGATTAATTGCTGCCGGGGCTGCATTGACAGTTACGGTAGCCGAAACAAAACAGGTACCTACTGTATACTTTATAGTATCTACCCCGGAACTGACACCTGTTACAACTCCTCCGGATATTGATGCATGAGTATTGGTAACACTCCAGACTCCGCTACCTGTAGCATCAGTAAAAGTAAAATTGCTGCCCACACACACGGTACCTGATGCAGGCGAAATTGCTGCAGGCCCGAATATAACCGTAACTGTATCAAGTGTAGCGCATGATCCCACGGTGTAAGAGATGACTGCCCCACCAGCAAGGATGCCTGTAACAACGCCACCGCCACTTACAGTGGCTATTGAAGGATTGGCGCTACTCCATGATCCGCCGCCGCTTGCATCGGTAAGTGTAACAGTGCCGCCCTGGCAGATAGTGGGTGATCGGGGTAATGCCGGTACCGGCCCGTTAACCGTAACCACCTTAGTGGCGGCACAGGTGCCTATTGTATAACTGACCGTATCAATGCCCGCAACCAAACCAGTAACCACACCCGAAACTGAAATAGTTGCATTTGTGTTGCTGACACTCCACGTACCGCCCAATGTGACATCTCCAAGCGAAACCGTGCTTCCGGTACATACCGTAACAGCGCCTGATGGCGTAATAGGTGAAGGTGCAGTTGTTACTGCAATAACTGCAAATACCGTATCATTACCACATGCATTGCTGACAATGTAGGCAATAGAATCATTGAATCCCCCGGTAATTCCAGTTACAACACCGCCCGAAACCGATGCGTAAGGATTCATACTAATCCAGAAACCGCCTGAAGTGGCATCCGACAAAGTGATAGTAGATCCGGCACAAACACTGGTTGGCCCTGTAATGGGCAATGCCGTTGGCAATGGATTTATGGAAACAATCACTTTTATGGAGTCTATGGATATTCCGTCATTTACACGGAATACAAATGAATCCGGGAATGTAGAGCCCGCATTTGGTACATAAACTACGCCCGAAGGACCGCTCAATATGCCTCCGGTAGATGTTCCGGTTGCAAAAGTACCACCGGTACCCAAAAGAAAAGCTCCAGAGTAGATATTTCCATTAACCGCATTTGTGTACAGGCTCCATGATTCTGTTTGTCCGACATCGGAATCTGTTATAGCCAGGTAGGGAGTAAGAAGAAGGGAGCCATTTTCGCAAATCGTTACATTCTTAACATGGCTGCTATCGAAATAAGGAGCATGGTTATTGTAGGAAACCTCCCTCACTCTGTTGTTTGTATAATCAGCGATAAACAAATTCCCTGATGGGTCCAGATAAACGCCGGCAGGACCATTAATCATAACACCTGCAGAAGTAGCAGGAGTACCATCACCTGCAAACCCTGCTGTTCCATTACCCACGGCTGTGGTTACGATACCGGTTGTCAGATTTATTACACGAATCTTGTTGTTCCCGAAATCGGCAATATATAATTGCCCTGCATTGGCAACAATCCCATCCGGATGATTGAATTTTGCAGCAGTTGCAGGGCCGCCGTCACCGGTTGACCCCGGTGTTACCGCAGTTCCGGCAATAGTTGTTAATATACCTGTTGAAAGGTTAATCTTTCTCAGAATATCATTGTTTTCATCAGAAAGATAAAGGTTTCCAAGGGCATCAAGAGATACACTATAGGGTGCAGCCAATTTTTGTGCAGTTGCTATCCCATCTCCTGAATAACCTCCTATACCTGTTCCGGCTATTTTTATCATATTACCGGATGTGTTAATCATTCTGATTTCATTATTCCCCCAGTCAGATATATATATATCACCTCCTCCGTCTATAGCAATATTGGATGGATGATTAACCAAAGCACTTGTTGCCGGCCCGCCATCCCCGGTAATACCTGAGGTTCCGTTACCGGCTATAGTTGTAATAATACCTGACGTATTGATTTTCCGGATACGATTACCGGCCATTTCAGCAATATATATATTCCCTGCTGCGTCAACTGCTACACCATTGGGCTGATTAAGCTTGGCAGTTGTGGCAGGTACATTATCAAAGTTGTAACCGGCAACACCGGTTCCGGCAATTGTACTGATAATCCCGGCGGGATTGACCATTCTTACCCGGGCATTAGAATAATCAGCTATATACAGATTGCCTGCGGCATCTTTTGCAATGGTAGTTGGGTTATGAAGTTCTGTACTGGTTGCCGGCACACCGTCACTAAGATAACCGCCTGTAGCATTACCAGCAACAGTGTTGATATTCTGTGCTTTTACAGACGAAAAACTGATAAGAAATCCCACGCAAAAAAGAACACAAGTGGTCCTTGCATTTAGAGATAAAAACTGTTTCATAACCAAAAATATTTTTACAAAAACTATATAACCTAAAAATAGTAAGAATCCTGCTACTTTTTATGATTTAAAGACAATTATTTTCCTAAACCTTTAAATATATTAATACACGGTTAAATTGCAGGTATATTAAACGAAAAAAGCCGCCATTTATCAGATGACGGCTTTACTTTTTAGTACAAGTGATTTATTGTGCCTTTACAAATTTTGCCGTCTTTAAAAGCATTCCGGAAATATCATATACATTGATAAAATACATTCCGTTTGCCAGCTTGCTGATATCAACCGAAGTAATTTCTTTTATAGAAATAAGCATCTTGCCATCTACACTTAAAACAGTAACATTTACAGGTTCTGCCGCTTCAATCTGCAATAACGTCGTTGCCGGATTAGGATAAACCTTAATCTCACTGCTGTTACCGGTATTATTTACCAGGGTATTACACACCCCTGCTGATATCACTGTTTCAGGATGCGTTGCCGTTCTGGTACCGCAACTGTTGGTTACTGAGTAACTGATAGTTGCACTGCCCGTTGCCAGACCAGTTACAACTCCGCCACTTACAGTTACAATTGATGAATTGCTGGTGCTCCAGGTTCCGCCGGTAACTGTTTCAGTTAACGATATGGAATTACCCTGGCATAAACTGGTGTACCCTGAAATTGTTCCCGGATAAGGAGCTGAGCTGACTGAAATTACCTTGGTTGCTATTGCGCTTCCGCATGTATTGGTAACAGTATACTTAATGGTGTCTGTGCCAGATGATACGCCGGATACTACCCCGGTTGAAGTTCCTACTGTTGCATGTGAGTTGGTTACGCTCCAGGTTCCGCCTGCAGTAGCATCAGTCAGTGTTATTGTTGCACCCGTGCAAACTACTGTTGCGCCTGTAATTGTTCCTGCTGATGCGGTAGCCGATACACTGATGGTAACGGAATCAGAAACTGATCCGCAACTGTTTGAGATAATATAGTAAATTATATCGCTTCCTGTTGAAACTCCGGTCACAACACCGGTTGAACTGATTGAGGCTATTGCCGGATTGCCGCTCATCCAAACGCCTCCCGGAGCTGCATCAGCCAAAGCCGATGTAGTACCGATACATACATTTGTGCTGCCCGTAATTGGCGATACAATTGGCATTGCATTTACAGTATCAGACTTAAACGCATATCCGGTGCAACCACCAGATGATAATCCATAACTGATAGTAACAACTCCGCTTGTTACTCCTGTTACCAGCCCTCCACCACTGATTGTTGCTACTGCAGGATTACTGCTGCTCCAGGTACCGCCGCCGGTTGCATCCGATAAAGTCGATGTGCCTCCAATACACTCATTGGTTGTTCCGGTTATCGCTGCAACTGATGGAGTTACATTAACCGTATTCATAACTGTTACAGATGATGAGCATCCGAAAGTATTGGTAACTGAATAGTTAATTGCAGTTGTTCCTGATGCTACTCCGGTTACAATACCGGTCGAGGTTCCAACAGTTGCTATGGCCGGATTTGCACTGCTCCATACTCCGCCAGGAATGGCATCAGTCAGGGTTGTTGTTGCGCCTACACACTCACTGGCAGTACCGGTTATTGCCGACACTGAAGGTAATGGATTAACAGTTTCCGAAGCTACTACAAATGCTGTTCCGCATGATGTGGACAGCGTATAAGTAATATTTACTGTACCGGCAGTTACGCCTGTAATAATGCCTGTAGTCGCTCCTGCAGTTGCAATACCTGGCGATGCACTTGACCAGGTTCCACCCGGATCAGTATCGCTTAAAGTAATTGCGGATCCAACACAAACATTACCGGCTCCCGTTATTGCCGGCACTCCAGAAATCATGGTTACGGTATCATGCGATGTTACACTGCCCGGGCATCCGAAACTATTGGTTACCGTATAGGTCATTGTACTGATACCTGCCGAAATACCAGTGGCAACGCCTGAAGATAAACCAATGGTGGCTACCGCAGGTGCGCTACTAGTCCATACCCCGCCGGATGTTGCATTACTCAAGGTAATGTTGGTACCCGTACACTGAGTGGTAGGGCCGGTTATTGCAGCCACAACAGGCACCGGATTAATGGTTAATAATTTAAAGACCGTAGCCGTTCCGCAGGCATTGGTAACCAGGTAAAGAATCGTATCTGTACCTACAGTTACTCCCTCAATGATTCCGGGACCTGTTACCATTGCATTGCTGTTACTGCTGCTCCATACTCCGCCAGGAGTAGCATCAGTAAGTGTTATGCCTGATCCGGCACAAACCGCTGAAAGGCCTGATATAGGCGCTGCAATTGCTGTGCCGTCAATCTCAATTGGTTTAGTTGCTGAAGCTGTGCCGCAAACACCAGTCACTGTATAAATAATAGTATCCATACCCGGAGTTATACCATTTACAACACCTGCTCCTGAAACCGTTGCATTGCCGTTGATAGCGCTCCATGAACCTCCTGCTATAGCGTCAGACTCTGTAACTGATGAACCAAAACAAACTGCTGAAGGGCCTGTAATGGTGCCAGTTGGTGTTACTGAATAAACAGTGATACCATAGACAGCCGATACACTTCCGCAACTGCTTGTTACTGTATATAAGATAGAATCAGTTCCAGCCGATATACCGGTTACGATACCGCTTACCCCTACTGTTGTATTGCCATTAACGCTGCTCCATACGCCACCGCCCGTTGCATCAACAAGTGTTATAGTGGACCCTATACAAACCTGATTCGGTCCAGTAATGGTTCCGGCTGTTAATGCAGCGCCAATGATAATTGCTTTTGTAGCCGATGCTGTACCGCAACCGTTGGTAACAGTATAGGTAATAGTGTCATTACCCAAAGACATCGCGGTAACAAGACCGCCTGATGTTATTGTAGCATGGGCATTGCTGATACTCCATACGCCACCAGTTGATGCATCGGTATAAATAGTAAATGAACCCATACACATTGAGGATGGTCCGACTATAGTACCTCCTGAAGGTATCGGGCTCACTGTAACTATTGCTGTTGCCGCTGCTGATCCGCATGCTGTAGTAACTGTATATGCTATAGTATCAGCGCCACTTGATATTCCGGTAACCGTACCGCCGCCCACTGTTGCATGGCCGTTGCTCGCACTCCATACACCGCCTGGTGTGGCATCGGTAAGAGTGATGGCTGATCCGATACATACGTTAAGCGGACCAGTTATAGTGCCTGCTGTTACTGTACCGCCAATAGTGATGATCTTGGTTGTTGCCGCCGATCCGCACACATTGGTTACTGTATAGGAAATAGTATCTGTGCCTACACTGACCGGAGTAACAACTCCCGCGCCTGATATTGTAGCATGGGCATTGCTGATACTCCACACACCACCCGGAGATGCATCTGCATAAGCAGATGGCGTGCCAAGACAAATGGTTGAAGCTCCAGTTATGCCTCCCGCTGCCGGAGCCAGATTCACAGTTACCAGCTGCACTGCCGATACTGTTCCGCAACTGCCAGTAACGGTATAAGATATCGTATCTATACCTGCCGTAACACCGGTTACCACTCCCGTACCGCTGATTGTTGCATGTCCGTTGCTTGCGCTCCAAATGCCGCCCGGTGCGGCATCTGTTAATGTTACCGGAGTACCGATACATACTAAGGTTGGCCCTGAGATACTGCCTGCCGATAGTGCAGATCCTATAGTAATAACCTTGCTGGCTGAAGCAGTTCCGCATGCAGCTGTTACTGTATATACAATAGTATCTGCCCCAACCGATACCGGGTTCACAACTCCTGAAAGTGTTATGGTTGCATGGGTATTGGTAATACTCCACACTCCACCTGTAGTGGCATCGGTATAAGGTACCAGTGAGCCGATACAAATATTTGCCGGACCGGTAATGGCGCCGCCTGTTGGTATCGGGTTAACTGTTACGGTGTGTGTGGCAACTGCCGATCCGCAGCTGCTGGTAACCGTATAAGTTATAGTATCCACACCGCCAGTTGCACCTGTAACCACTCCACCGGCAACAGTGGCATTGCCATTTGTTGCTCCCCACACGCCGCCTGGGGCAAGGTCTGAAAGCGTAATGTTTGCTCCTGCACAAACGCTGCTGCCGCCTGTTATTGTACCTGCTGAAAGATATGCCCCGATGACAATAGTTTTGGTCGTAGAAGAAGTACCGCACACATTTGTAACCGAGTAGGTAATTGTATCGGTACCCGGCGTTATTCCGGTAATCAACCCGCCACCTGTAATCGATGCTGTGGCATTGCTCACGCTCCAGGTGCCGCCAGTAGTAGCATCAGTCATAATTGTAAATGTACCTGCGCACAGCGTTGCCAACCCGGTTATTGGCAATACGCCTGCCGGTACCACATTCACTGTCTTTGTTGCAGATACCGAACCACATGCATTGGAAACTGTATAACTGATAGTGGCAGAACCACCACTTACACCAGTTACAATACCGGTTCCAGACACTGATGCAATTCCTGCAGAACTGCTGCTCCAGGTGCCGCCGCCTGCAGGGTCAGTCAATGTTATATTCCCGCCTACGCATACATTTGCAGGCCCTGAAATAGTTCCTGCTACGGGTGCAGTGCTGACAGTAACTGTAACACTTACCACACAGGTTCCAATACTGTAATTTATTGTTGTACTACCCACCGCAACTCCGGTTACCACGCCGCCGACCACACTGGCTATTCCCGGCGCTACACTGCTCCATACACCACCACCCACAGCTTCTGTAAGCGTTACGGTATTGCCTACACATATCAGTGATGTTGCAGGAGAAAGAGCTGTTGGCGTTACGCTTACCGTCATTTGTTCGGTTGCCGAGCAGCCAAGAACATTTGTGTAAGATATGGTTACTGTTCCGGCGCTCACACCTGTAACCACGCCCCCTGCAATAGTTGCTGTTCCCACAGCTCCGCTGCTCCATGTTCCGCCTGGTGTGGCATCAGTGAATGTAGCTGTTCCTCCCACACATATTGTTACCGGTCCTGCAGGGCTTATTGCTGCAGGTAAACCATTGATGGTTACTGGTGCTGTAACATAGCAAGTACCAATTGTATAACTGATGATATCTGTTCCGGCTGTTACTCCGGTTACCACACCTCCTGAAACCGTTGAATTACCTGTAGTTTCACTCCATACGCCGCCTCCGGTTGCATCGCTCAGCACTGCTGTATTGCCTACGCAAACAGTAGTTGAAGCTGGTGTAATTGCCGCAGGTGTCGGGAGAACTGTTACCGATTTAGTAGCCGCACATCCCGCGCCTGATGTATAAGAAATAGTTACTACGCCCGGATTAATACCTGTTACTACTCCTCCGGTACCAACTGTTGCAATAACAGGTGAGCTGCTGCTCCAGACACCGCCTGAAGTAACATCTCCCAAAGTTACGGTTGAACCAACGCAAACACTCACCGGTGTTCCTGGCGTAATTGCTGCTGGTGTTGCATTTACTGAAACCGGCGCTTTAACAAAACAAGTCCCTACTGCATACACTATTGTATCTATCCCCACCGCAACCCCGGTTACAATACCACCTGATACAGTAGCATCAGCATTGACCATCGACCATGTACCACCACCGGTAGCATCTGTAAATGTTACTGTACCGCCTACACACACACTTGCCGAAGTTGGCGATAGTGGCGCCGGAGCTGATACGACTGTAATTGCTGATATAGAGTAACAACTGCCAATCGAATAAGAAATATTATCTACACCGGCTGCAACTCCGGTAACCAATCCGCCAACCACGGTTGCATTGCCATTCTGTGCGCTCCATGTGCCACCTCCGGTGGCATCTGTAAGGCTTACAGTACTACCCATACAGATGGTTGCGCTGGCCGGCGATATTGCCGCAGGGCTTGCATTGATGGTTACATACGCTTTCGAAGCGCAGGTGCCAATTGAATAAGAAATAGTATCAATCCCGGCCGAAACTCCTGTTACGATCCCTCCTGCCACTGTTCCATGCGCATTGCTGGCGCTCCATGTACCACCGCCTGTGGCATCGGTTAATGTTACAGTCAGGCCTGTACACACTGTTGTATTGGCAGGCGTTATCGCCGCAGGGGCAGCCACTACTGTTACAGGGGCTGTTGCCGTACATCCTGATACCGTATAAGTTACCGTATCAAGCCCCACTATTGCTCCCGTTACCACGCCTGCAACATGAGTGGCATTGGTATTGGTTAATGCCCAAGTACCACCAGAGGTTGCATCTGTAAATGTTACCGAGCTTCCGATACATAATGTGGCGGATGCCGGGGAGATTGCTGCCACTGCGGGATTTACAGTTACCGGCCATGATGCAGATAGTGTACCGCATGGATTATCTATAGAATAAGTAATTGTTGTAACTCCGGGTAAAATGCCGGTTACATTGCCTGAAGGATCTACTGTTCCTACAGCAGGATTACTGCTGGACCATATTCCACCGGCAGTAGTTTCACTAAGTGCAATTGTTCCACCTACACATACAGTTGATGGACCGGTTATTGGAGCTACAGGTACAGGGTCTACCTGGTTGATCACCCTTACCCGGTTATTGGTAATATCAGTAAGATAAATGTTACCCGCTGCATCAAGGGCTACTCCCGAAACAGTTCCTGAACCTGCTGCTGTTGCTGGTCCTCCATCACCTGAATAGGTTCCTGACCCACTTCCTGCTACTGTCGAAATTATTCCGGTACCGCGGTTTACAATGCGGAGCCTTTTATTATTTCCTTCACCTATGTATACATTTACTGCATCGGCATACACATCGCCCAGAGGAGCAAGAGTTGCAGCTGTTGCTGCTGCGCCATCGGCTGTAAAACCGGTAGTCCCGGTACCTGCAAATGTGGTAATAACGTTTGTATTAAGGTTAACCTGACGAACACGATAAGCAAATTCATCCGATATAAACAAATTGCCAACTCCATCATAAGACAATCCATAGGGTGCGTTCAGCTGGGCTGCTGTGGCAGGCCCACCATCTCCCAGCGAACCGCCACCACCGACAAATGTTGAAATGATTCCAGCAGTATTAATCTTTCTTACCTTGGCAAAGTTATATTCAGCGATATACAAATTGCCTGCGCCATCCACAGCTACGCCAGTCACCTGGCCAACATTTCCAGCCGATGCGGGGCCGCCGTCGCCAGAACTTGTACAGCCACCATTACCCACTACTGTTGATATAATCCCCGAGGTATTTATTTTCCTCACCCTGCATCCCGACTGTTCTGCAATATAGATATTGCCCGCTGCATCTTTACAAACTCCCGCAGGACGATTTGTAGTGGCCAGGGTTGCCAATCCGCCATCGCCTGTTGAAGTAAATGCACCATTTCCAACAACAGTAGATACTACTCCGCCAGCACTTATCTCCCGCAGACGGTTGCCTGAATACTCGGTAATATATTTATTTCCTGATGCATCAATATAAATTGTTGTTGGGTAATTTATACCTGCTGAAGTAGCTGCCCCGCCATCGCCTCCTGAAGAGGCTGTTCCGTTACCGGCAAATAAACTGATAATCGGATTTCCCTCCCTTACTGTATAAAGGGCATTGGATGTTCCACAACTATTGGTTTTTGAATAAGAAATAATTGCAGTACCTGCAGCAACCCCTGTTACCACTCCGCTGCTGTTCACAGTTACAATACCTGTATTGCTGCTGCTCCAGCTGCCACCGGTAGTATCTTCATTCAGTGTTATTGTGTTTCCTGCGCAAACAATGGTTGGGCCTGAAATTGGTCCGAGCAACGGTAATGGATTTACTGTTACTACTATCTCTGTAGTATCCATAGATATTCCGTCATTAACCCATACTACAAACGTATCATTGCCATAATAACCTATCGTAGGTGTATAGGATAACCCTGATGGTGTCAGAACCGGGCTGCCGCTGCCAATAGTTGGCGTAGAATAATGGGCAACTGCAGAACCATGAGTTGGCCCGCTGAAAAGGTTCCAGGTTATTGTCTGTCCGACGTTTGAATCAAATACAGCTAATAACGAGTTGATAGAATTGAGTGTAGAGTTTTCACACACACTTAAGCTCTGCAAAGATCCTCCGGTAAAGTGTGGCCGCCTGTTACGATAATCTATAAACCGGATCACATTATTGCCACCATCTGCCACATATATATTCCCGGTCGTATCAACAAGCACATCCGACAGAGTGCTGAAAGTTGCAGCTGTGGCTGGCCCGCCATCACCCGTAAACCCGAGCGTATGGGTCCCTGCTATGGAGGTGATGATATCAGTTGATGCAATATGCCCATCTACCGCTGTAATTTTACGCACATTATAGTTATCTGCATCGGCCACATAAAGATTTCCTGCACCATCGAACCGAATACCACCCGGAATAAATGAAAAAGATGCATTGGATGCCGGCGTACCATCACCTGCGAAACCAGTAGCACCGATGCCTGCAACTGTATTAATAATACCGTCCGGGCTAATCATCCTGATTCTATTAGTTTCCCGCTCCATAAATACCAGGTCTCCCCACATATCAAAACGCATAAACAGAGGATACCGCAACTGTGCTGCTGTTGCAGGCCCTCCGTCTCCCGAAAATCCCAAAGTACCTGTTCCTGCAAACGTGGAAATAATTCCACCGGGTGTTACCTTTCGTATCCTGTGGTTCATCTGATCTGAGATATACAAATTGCCTCTCTTATCAAATACAATACCCACTGGAAGATTAAGTTCGCATGTTGCCCCCGTAGCAGGTCCTCCATCTCCTCCGAATCCCGCAGTTCCGTTTCCGGCAATAGTGGTAATAATTCCGGTCGATACATTAATCTTGCGGATGCGGTTGTTGCTGTAATCACTGAAGTATACATTGCCCGATGCATCGCAAACTACATCGGTTGGCGCGTGCATCATACAACCTACAGCAGTTGCGGCTCCTCCATCACCACCAAAACCTACTGCACCTGTTCCTGCAATAGTACTGATGGTAGTACCCGATATTTTACGGATACGTTGATTGGCCCAGTCGGCTATGAACATATTACCAGAATGGTCAAAACACATTCCTCTTAAACTGTCAAATTCATAAGAAGTTAACGGCGAACCGTCTCCTATATATCCACCTGTTCCGGCAGCGCTGCCTGCATGAAGAAAAATAGCCTGTGCATGCAAATTACTGTTGCATAACAATGACAATAGGGCCACAAAACAGATTTGCGTAAACTTTCTTTTCATAATAAAAATATTAAAACCAAAACTTATGTCTAAAAGTAGTGAAAATTTAAATCATTTTCTAAAATCCAAACCAACAATTTTTAATTTTTTCATAATGTATTAATGGGGGGTTAATAAAGTTACTGCCATTAAAAGTAAAAGCCACCAGACTATCCGGTGGCTTGTTTTGATTACATTAATATTACAAAGTTTAAATATGCTGCCTGAAATATGCCAATGTCCGTTTCAATCCCTCATGGCGGTCCACTTTAGGTTCCCAGCCCAGTATATTTTGCGCCTTCGTAATATTGGGTTGACGCTGCCGCGGGTCGTCCTGTGGTAATGGTTCATATACTATTTTCGATTTCGAGCCCGTAAGGTCCAGTACTTCTTGTGCAAACTCAAGCAGGGTTATCTCAGATGGGTTTCCAATATTCACCGGCTTGCTGTAATCCGATAGCAATAAGCGATAAATGCCCTCTACCAGGTCATCTACATAGCAGAATGAACGCGTTTGAGAACCATCGCCGTATACAGTAATATCTTCACCCCTCAGTGCCTGGCTCATAAAGGTAGGCAGTGCACGACCATCATCCAGTCGCATTCTCGGACCATAAGTATTAAAAATCCTTATTATGCGGGTTTCCACCTGGTGAAAAGTATGGTAGGCCATGGTAATGCTCTCCATAAACCTCTTTGCCTCATCATATACACCTCTTGGACCAACAGGATTCACATTGCCCCAGTATTCTTCAGTTTGCGGATGCTCCAGCGGATCACCATATACTTCCGATGTAGAAGCAACCAGAATTCTTGATCCCTTCGATTTAGCCAACCCCAACAGATTATGGGTACCAAGTGCACCCACCTTAAGTGTCTGTATCGGCATCTTCAGGTAATCAATAGGGCTGGCTGGTGAAGCAAAATGCAGAATATAATCAATCTCTCCCGGCACATGCACAAACTTGGTTACATCATGATGGTAAAACTGAAACTCCTGCACAGGGAAAAGGTGCTCTATATTCTTGATATTCCCGGTCAGCAGATTATCCATCCCTATCACCTCATAACCCTCCTTTATAAACCTGTCGCACAAATGCGATCCCAGAAACCCCGCCGCACCCGTAATCAATATTCTCTTTGCCATTATATAATCTTAAGTCGTTAGTATTTAGTCTAAAGTCTGCAATTTAACAATTAGTCATTAAGCAATTCAGCCATTGAGTCATTAAGCAATTATACCATTATTCACCACTTTCCTTCCAATACTCTCATAATAAAATCCCATTTCCTGCATCTTTTCCAGCGAATAAACATTACGGCCATCAAATATGGCAGGGTGTTTCAGCAGTTCAGCAATCCGGTCAAAATCCGGGTTCCTGAATTCACTCCACTCGGTTACAACAATTACAGCGCTTGCCCCTGCCAGTGTATCATACAGGTCAGTGGCATAATAAATCCTGTCTCCCACCAGTTGCCTTACATTCTCCATTGCCTCAGGATCAAAAACCCTCAGCGCTGCACCGGCATCCAGTAGTTCCCTGATCAGTTCCAGGCTTGGCGCATCTCTTATATCATCAGTTTCCGGCTTAAACGCCAGGCCCCATATAGCAAATGTTTTTCCGCTCAGGTCATTACCAAAATAATTTTTCACCTTTCTGCCCAGCACCAGTTTCTGACGCTCATTCACCTGCATCACAGTATTTACAATCTGGAAATCATAATCATTATCAAGCGCAGTATAAGCCAGCGCTTTTACATCCTTCGGGAAGCAACTACCGCCATACCCTATGCCCGGGAAGAGGAAACGCTTGCCTATCCGGCTGTCGGCGCCTATACCCATCCGCACCCAGTCCACATTGGCGCCTGTTTTCTCACACAGGTTAGCCATTTCGTTCATAAACGATATACGCATGGCCAGGTAGCTGTTGGCAGCATACTTGGTCATTTCACTGCTGCGCTCATCCATAAAGTAAATAGGGTTGCCCTGCCGCACATACGGTTGGTACAGCTCATCCATCACTTTTTTAGCCTTCTCCGATGAGGTACCAATCACTACCCTGTCTGGCTTCAGGAAATCCTCTACAGCCACACCTTCCCGCAGAAATTCCGGGTTCGATACCACATCAAACAAAGAAGAGTCGAGCTTCTGCAGCAGCACATTCCTCACCTTTTCGGCAGTACCCACAGGCACTGTACTTTTATTCACAATAACCGTATACTTCGTAATTATTTTACTCAGCGATTCAGCCACATTCAGCACATATTGCAGATCGGCGCTGCCATCCTTGCCCGGAGGTGTAGGCAATGCCAGAAAAACTACCCTTGCATTTTCTATACCCTCACTGAGCGATGTAGTAAACCTGAGTCTTTTTTCCTTGATATTCCGCTCCAGAAGCACATCCAGCCCAGGCTCATAGATGGGCGATTTACCAAGCCTCAGTTGTTCTATCTTTTTTTCATCAATATCTATACAGGTTACATTATTACCTGTTTCGGCAAAGCAGGTACCCGTAACAAGGCCCACATAGCCGGTACCTATAATCGCTATTTGCATTATTTGAAATTAGGGCGCAAAAGTAGTTAATATTTGGATAGCTATGGAATGACATTATATAAACAAATAATCTACTGCAATAATACGTGAATCACTATAAAACCAAATCATGCATAATGTCCGTTGTCATATATTCCAATTGTCAGACACCACTTACGTGAAAATTTCTTGCAAGCAACCTGGTAAATTGCGGTAACCACAACCATCTCCTAACCTACCTTGGTAAACTCATCCTGCCTGGGTCTGATGCTTTGCCGAATTGATAAATATTTTATGTGTTATTTCAAACATAACGTATCTTAGAGGTATTATTTCAAAACCGGAAATATTCGTTCTGGCACCCAAAATGTCAAATAGGATTGATTAATTTTTTTTACCATAAACTTAGTTTAATGAAATACACCATCCTTTTTACCCTCCTACTGTCTGCAGTTTTATTTTTTTCACCACACTGCTGGTCACAAATCGGCTGGAAGTATGGTTACGGAAGTGTCTACGGTTTAGTAGTAGAGGCAGGTTTCGTTGCACCCGATAATATGGGAAATATTTATGGTACCGGTTGGGGCGATCTCGATTCTGTCCGATTCGGCTCTTTTGTTTTGTATAATCCCGCGCATTTATGGTTCACCTTTATTACCAAAGCCAATGCTTCAGGTTATGTATGGGTGAAAGGTATATCAAATGGCAATGTAAAGCCCTCGGGTATTGCTACCGATAATGCCGGAAATGTTTATGTTCTGGGTACTTATGATACATCTGCATCAATCGACGGTGTAACAATAACGAATCCCACTCCGTTATTTATGGCCGATTTCCTCTTTAAGATATCACCGGCAGGAACCGTGTTGTGGGGTAAATCGATTCCTTTCCAAACCAATTTTGGCCAGGGTATCTGTATTAGCAATACCGGTACGGTTTATGTTGCAGGAAATACTAACCGCTCCACCTTTACTGTCGATACAGTTTCGGTCAGCCTTGTTGGCACCCATCCCAATCTCTGCATTCTTGAACTTACATCCTCAGGTACCGCCATAAGGGCTGCCGGTTTTGGCCCCTTTGGCTATGTTACCGCTTTACGGGCAAGCGAAAAAAATAATATTTATGTTACCGGCTTTTCAACTAACATAACTTTTGGCTCCACCACACTCACATCCGGCACATATAGCGATATCAATTTTATTGCAAAACTGGATAGTTCGCTACATCCCTTATGGGCCAAAGGGTTTTCTCAAAATGTATTCATCCACGACATAGCTACCGGAAAAGATGACGCTGTTTATTTTACCGGCAATACAGATACTGCTTCTGTGCACATAGATACTGCTACCGTTCCTTATGCTGGCACTACAAATATTATTGTTGGCCGCTATGATTCGGCAGGTGCTTTTTCATGGGTAAGGTGGTTGCGCGGCAGCGGCGGCACCGGGCGCGGCATTGCTGCCGATCTCTGCGGCAAAATATGGATTGGCGCTTCTATTCCTGCTGCCACAACTATCTATTACAACGATACAACAGTCAGTTACCCCGGCACTGGTTTCGACCGTTACCTGGTTGCCGGATTTAATACCGCAGGCCATTATATAGGCAGCGCCGTCCTTCCCAGCGGCGGAGACGACGAGAGCACCATCGCAGTAGATAATGCCGGCAGTTTTTATGTTTGTGGCGATTATATTAATGCCTCACTCACATTTGGTACCAGTGTGCTCCCTTATGTAACAGAAGAAAGCTATTTCTTTGCAAAATACACTTACGATACTATTGGTTGTACAGCTGATATCAGTTTAGAAACTGCAGATCTGAGTGCTATTGGTACAATAAATATATTCCCTGTTCCGGCAACCGGTGAATGTAATGTTTTAAGTAGTATGCCATTTGCACAAGGAGCAAAGGCAGAGCTCTATGATATGGCAGGAAGGCTGCTGAATACCTGGGCTTTAAGCGGAGAAAGAACATCTTTGTCACTTATCGATATTGCCTCTGGGTTATACATTTGTCGCCTCATTTCAGGAAATAATATTGTGATGAAAAAATTAGTGGTTAACTAATTCTGAAGCAAAAAAATGCTGATGGGATATTACTCCTTTTTGTGATTACAAAACATTTTGTTGGCGGGTAAAAAATTACATTCTGTTCTCCCTATAATACATATTCAATACGCATATACCTAAACTCAAATCATATAATACATTATTTTATTTATAATTCTTAAACCCCAATTCCCAATTCCATAAAATAAGTACCTTTGCCCCGCATGTCCGACGCACTAAAGCACGAATGCGGCCTCGCATATATCAGGCTGCTGAAACCTCTTCCTTACTACCTGCTCAAATATGGTACTGCTTTCTATGGCCTTAACAAGCTATATCTGCTCATGGAAAAACAGCACAACCGAGGCCAGGATGGCGCCGGTATTGCTACTGTGAAGCTGAATATAGAACCGGGTCACCAGTTTATGCACCGCCTGCGCATCAGCGGCCCGCAGGGGCTGGCGCAGATCTTCCAGACCATCAATGATGAAGTTAAGGAGATGGAGACCAGTTACCCCGGTATACTGCAGCATCCCGGCCTCATGAAGGGGTATATGAAATTCATAGGCGAGGTAATGCTGGGACACCTGAGATACGGCACTCAGGGCAGGAACAATGTGGAGTTCTGTCACCCGTTTCAGAAACCCCACATCAACCCTACCCGCAACCTGATAATGGCCGGCAACTTCAACCTCGTGAATACCGACGAGTTGTTTGATATGCTGGACCAGCATCCCAACAGCACCCTGCGCCAGAGCGACCTCGGCGCAATGATAGAAACCATTCATTATTACCTCTGCCAGGCCGATGATGTCAACCCGGCCAAACTGAATATAGAAGGTATTCTTAAACAGGCTACCAGCCATTTCGATGGCGGCTTTGTCTTCAGCGGATTGATAGGCAATGGCGACAGCTTTGTGATGCGCGATGCCAATGGTATCCGCCCATGTTATTATTATCAGGATGATGAAATAGTTGTTGCAGCATCCGAAAGGGCTGCGATTATGACAGCATTCAATGTTACACAGCCCCAGGTGAAAAAACTGGAGCCGGGCCATGCACTTATTGTTTCGGCCGCCGGCGAATTCAGTAATGTGGAGATTCTGGCGCCACGCGAGGTTACCGCCTGCAGCTTTGAACGCATCTACTTCAGCCGGGGCAGCGACCCGGATATTTATCGCGAGCGTATGGAACTGGGCCGCAACCTTGCCGGCACTGTGTTGAAAGCGCTCGATAACCACCTCAAGCATACTATAGTTTCGTTTATACCCAATACAGCCGAAATAGCTTTCTATGGCCTGATAAAAGGCCTTGAAGATTACCTGAAAGAAATAAAACTGCAGCGCATACTCTCCAATAAAAACATGACCGAGCAGGAAATGAGGGAGCTGATAGGCCGCAGGGTGCGAATTGAGAAGATTGCCATCAAGGATGTGAAGCTGCGCACCTTCATTACCGAAGACTCCAGCCGCAACGAAATGGTGCAGCATGTGTATGATATAACCTATGGCACTGTAGAGCGCGATGTGGATACACTGGTAGTGATAGACGACAGTATTGTAAGAGGCACCACACTGCGCGAAAGCATCATAAAAATGCTGAACCGCCTGGGACCAAAACGCATAATAGTAGTTTCTTCAGCGCCTCAGATTCGCTACCCCGATTGCTATGGTATAGACATGAGCCGCATGGGCGATTTCATTGCCTTCCAGGCTGCTGTAGGCCTGCTCGAAGACATGGGTAAGGAACAGGTGCTTAAAGACATTTACCAGCAGTGCAAAGAAGCTGAAGCAAATGGCAAACTGCACGAGAAGAATTTTGTAAAGGGTGTTTATCATCCTTTTACGGTAGAGGAGATAAGTAAGAAAATTGCACAGATGCTGCGCCACGAAGATGTAGCGGCCGAAGTGGATGTAATTTACCAGTCGATAGAGGGCCTGCACAATGCCTGCCCGCACAACAAAGGCGATTGGTATTTCACCGGCAACTACCCCACTCCCGGCGGCAACAAAGTAGCCAACCGCGCTTTTATGAAGTATATGGAAAAGCAGGACGGCAGAGGGTATTAACCCCTGCCCCCTGAAGGGGAACCGGGGATTTGGCTGCAGACCTTTGTACTCGGCCAGTTGTTGGTTATTCATCGGGCAATTTCATATTTCAATTTCTGTTTCTTATCGAAGCGGATATTTAATCCATGTAAGAATTAATCTGACCTGGTTCAGAATATTAGTAGGCATTTTTGTATATCTTGTTGCTGTTTTCTGAAGAATAAATGATTTTCCGCAAAACAGCTTATGGTCATTAATACCCCCTACTATAATAAAATATTGCGCATTGTCACTATAAGTGCTTTGGCATTTATGGTATGCTGGGGGCTAGTACTTGTATTGGCTAAACTAAGACCCTTCTGGACAGATGAATGGCGGCTGATATATAACCTGAAATTCAGAAGCACTGCATCTCTTTGGGGGCCGCTCGATTATACGCAGCAATGCCCGAGAGTTTATCTGCAGGCTATAAAAGCTTTCACCGGTATGTTTGGGTATAGCTATTTCAGTTTGCGGTTACCATCGTTCCTTGTGGGAACTGCTACCATTATCTTCAGCTACAAGCTCATGAACCAACTATATAAACCGGATTCTGTTACCCGGTTTATACTGGTATTCCTGGTCATTTCTTCGGTTACATTTACCGATTATTTTGTGCAGGTAAAGCAATACACTATGGAGATATTGCTGAGTATTGTGGCTATCTGGCAAATGGCTGCAATAATCAGAATCGGCAATCATCTTTTCCCTCATAAGGCGCTTTATGCGGTGCTCTGTGCATCTTTTTTTGCTGCTCCCTTTTTCAGTTATACCTATCCCATAGCCGCTTCGCCCGTATTTATTGTAGCGTTTTTCCAGGGAATTTTACAGATCAGAAAAGCAGCTGACAACAGCAGAAAAATGAGTACACTGCTATTGCAGTGGATTCCCCTCGTGTTTTGTGCTGCAGGTATCCTGCTGTTTTACAAAATCGATGCATCGAAAGTAATGGGCGATACCCAGATGCATGGTTACTGGAACTACCGTATGATAACCGGTGGCACCGGATTTTTATTTGTAACGGGTATGCTCTGGGATTTATTCAAGCAGTTGGGTACCGGGTTTATTTTCGAAATCATTCTGGGCATACTGGGTATCTGCGCATTTGCCTGGAATATATTTTGGTTGGCCAGAAACTACCGGAAACCGGTTTTGGAAACTATCGACTGGATCAGGCTGTACAGTATACTGGTAGTAGCATTTACAATCGTTTTATTCTTTGCAGGTAAAATGCCAATAGAGCCCAAGTTTAATGTATTTGCAACTGCATCAATGGCCATTCTTATTATCTGGCTGATGGACTATTTGTTGGTAAACCCGCGGGTGAGAACCCTTTCTGCTGTGCTACTGGCATTGCTTTATGTAGAGATGGCCGGCAATCTGGTAACCTCCGCTATCAATCAGGTTACTGCCTCTGAATATGTCAAACGGATGAACATTTACCGGGCCACCGAAAAGGCAATTATTTATGCTCAGGAAAATAAATTCCCGATTATGGTTACTCCCGGCGTTGCCTATCCGGATGAGATAACAAAATATGTACCCAATTTCAGCCCTATCTCGGCAGCGGCTGTGCTCAAAACATTTCCTGCCTACAGCAATGTTCAGAACCTACCCGTTTATTCTGTGGATAATCTTTCGGATATTGAGGGGAATATGCGAAAATTGCCCGGGCATGTAAAGGCCGTACTGGCAGACGATGGTTTGACATACACTGTTGTGGCTATAAAAGATTAACCTATGGCGAGGATAACGATTATCTGCTTTTTATTGTTGGTATCCCTCTCCTGCTATAGTCAGAACAAGGATACATTTGAGGTTTATTTCCCTTTCAACAAGTCGCAGCTGACCAGGGAAGCGGAAAATTATATTGATGCACTGATCTTCAAAGACACCCTGATACATGGCGACCGGCTGATAGTGCTGGGCTATGCCGATTATGTAGGCAGCACCGGCTATAACGACAGCCTCTCCCGCCTCAGGGCAAAAAACGTTTGCAACTATCTGATCAATTCCGGATTTGAAAAAACAGATATTAAACTGATGATGGGCAGAGGAAAAGTGGAACGCAATGGCCTTACAAGCAAGGATGGATATGCTACCGACCGTAAGGTGCAGATAATTATTGATCATTCCCCGCAACTGACCATCATTGCACCGCCAAAACCAACAGTTTTAAAACAGCCCGCTGTAATGCCCCAGGAAAGAATCGATATTACAAAGCTCAAAGTGAATGAAGCATTTGCTTTGAATAATATCATTTTCCAGCCGGGACTTCCTGTGCTGGAGCGGGAGTCGGAGCCGGACCTGGCAAGGTTGTATGATTTCCTTGTTCAGAATGCCTCGGTAAGAATACGTATTGAAGGGCATGTGTGCTGTATGGGCCCGAACCCTGGTAATGAAATACATGACGATGGCAAACTATCTGAGTTAAGGGCTGCCTCTGTTTATACCTATCTGGCTGAAAAAGGCATCAACCGGAACAGGCTGCAATGTGTAGGGCTGGGTAATAAGAACCCTGTTGAGGCAAATGAAGATACCGAAGAAGCCAGGGTTAAAAACCGCCGTGTGGAGATCAGGATATTGAGTAAGTAGAATCAAACAATCCAGATTAATTTTGCCTGAATTTGCATAACATTATAAAAATAAGCATTGTTCTGGTATAGCTATTATTTGTTTATAGGTGCTGAGTGAATATAATAATACACCCTTGCCAGGTTATTTTCGAAATTGCACCATTTATCAGGCACCAGGGATAAAACAGCATAAATATAATTCCATATCTTCAACGTTCCTAAAACAAAACGTTTACTGATTTACAAAACAGATGTTTAAATTTCAGAGCAGCCCTGATAAATTAGTTAAAAAAGTTACGCTGGCTGCGCTGGCTGTAATGCTGTGCTGGGGTCTGTTCCTTGTATTGGTGCAGATCAAACCATTCGCAATAGATGAGTGGCGCATTATTTATAATCTTAAATTCAGGAATGCCTCGGCGCTGTTGGGCCCCCTTGAGTTTGTTCAGCAGTTTCCAAGGGTTTATTTAGAAGTTATCAAAGCATTTACTTCGGTCTTTGATTACAGTTATTTTTCGTTGCGGCTTCCTTCCTTTCTTGTTGGTACAGCAACTATGGCACTTGCCTGGAAATTAATGAACCGTATATTCGGCAAGGAGCAGCCAGGCCGCTATTTGCTGGTACTGATTATTATAGCTTCGCCTGCTTTTTTTGTACACTATGTAGAGATGAAGCAGTATACAATGGATATACTGCTGAGCCTGGTGGGTATATGGCAATTGCTGCAATTGCAGGACATATCAAAGGGCACACCTTTCTCAGTCCGAAAATATTTACTGCTATGCCTGAGTTTTGTGGCAGCTCCGTTTTTCAGCTATACCTATCCGATCGTTATTACCCCGCTCTTTTTTATTGTATTTATGTATAGTATCAGGTCAATAAGAATCCAGAAAGAAGGATTGGGTATAGTGCTGTTCAGGATATGGCTGCCACTTATTTTCTCAGCAATTTCCATTGTTGCATTTTATCATTTTGATGCAGCCCGGTTGCTGAAGGACAACAAAATGCATCTGTACTGGCAATATCTGATGATGCCCGACAGCTTTGATCCTTTGCTGTTCTGCAAAGCTTTTTATAACCTGTTTGCCCTGGCTGGTTCGGGCCTGTTTTTTGAAGTGCTTATAGGTACGCTGGGTATGATGGCTTTTTTCTACTCCATAAAAGAATGTGCAGGGTCGCTGAAGAAACCCAGTTGGGATACTGAAGAATTTATCAGCTGGTACAGCGTATGCCTGATAATTATAGTAATGGTCCTTTTCACTGCCGGCAAGCTGGCAATAGGTGAGCGGCGTCTGAACATCTATTTGCTGCCTGTTGCAGGCATACTCATTGTAACTTTTATTAACAGGCTGCAGCAAATACCAGCCTTAAGAAAAATAACCGGCGCTGTTATGACAATAATAATAACGGGCGCTGTGGGTAATGTGGTTTCAGCGCCTGTAAATGAAATGATGGAGAAAAGGCATAACACTATGTTGCGTATTTATGTGAATACAGAGAATGCAATTGTTGAAGCCAGGCTTAAGAAAATACCGGTATTTATTACCCCGGCTATAGCTTGCCCTTTCGAAAAAAGAATCAATTACCCTGGCACCAATATTGCAGCTAACGAACTATGTATTCCCGGATATACTGAACGGGGCGACGAAAATCCGGGGCCAGATATTCTTGGCGACTGGGTGCTGAAAACCTTTCCGGCCTTTATACCTGATGGCAGAATTGCTGTATATGCAATCAGGGATATGGGCGAACTTACCAACAGCATGAAGCAACTTCCCCCCGATATTAAAGCCGTAATGGCTGGCGATGGTGTGACTTATAAAATTGTTGAACGAAAAGATTAACTGCCTTTTATATTCAGCGCCCTCCGAAAACCACTTATCTTTGCCCTATGCAGCAATTGGTAATTGCATCGAACAATAAAGGTAAAATAAGGGAGATAGCTTCAATTGTCGAAGATATTGAACTGCTGTCGCTGGCTGATATAGGTTTTGCAGAGGAGATAGCAGAGCCTTATCATACCTTTGAAGAGAATGCGCTGGCCAAAGCCTCGGCTATTTATGGGTTCTGTGGTAAAAATGTTTTTGCCGACGACAGTGGCCTCTGCGTTAATGCGCTGAATGGTGAGCCGGGTGTAGACAGCGCCCACTACTGCGGTCAACGCGATGACGAACAGAACACACAGAAGGTTCTGGAAGAATTGAATGGTACAGCAGACAGATCGGCTTTTTACAAAGCAGTTATCTGCCTGATATGGGATGGGGAGGTTTATTATTTTGAAGGGATATGTGAAGGAGTGATTACCACTGAAAGAAGAGGAGCTGGCGGGTTTGGGTATGACCCTATATTTATTCCGGCAGGGTATGATAAAACATTCGGGGAATTACCCCTGGAAGAAAAAAACAAAATAAGTCACAGGGCAAAAGCTGTCACCAAAATGGTGGCATTTCTGAAAACCCCTGCCCCCTAAAGGGGAACCAGGAATTAAGCTTAAATTCAGGACTTCGGCTTTAGAGAATAATTAAGCTATTTATTTTGGAATGATTAAGTAAAGACAATGAAATTTTCGATAGGGGATCTGATATTATTGAAGCGCTCTGGCGAGGAAGGCCATGTTACCGCCATGATCGACAAGCAGATGCTGGAGGTGGAGGTTAAGGGTGTAACCTTTCCTGTGCATCTGGACGATATTGACCACCCCTACCTGAAATGGTTCACGGATAAAACAAAGAAAAAAAAATCATCATTCCCCGAGCAGCTACCCACCGATAAACTGGCAGAGCGCAAGCAGCGACTGGCCAATGGTGTACACCTTTCGTTTATGCCGGTATATAAAACCGAGGAAATGGAGGAGGTGGTAGATGTGTTGAAGATATACCTGCTGAACGAATTGCCGGTGCCGGTAAAGTTTGTGTATGATGTGCAGCTGGCCAATAAAAGTGAATTCAAACATGAAGGAGTACTTCACCCATTTGGCAATATATACCTGCACAGTGTGCCCTATGGCGATATGGGCGACCAACCCCGGTTTCACTGGCGGCTTACGGATACGGCAAATGAAAATATGGAGGTAGCCGATGGCATACTCCGTATACGCCCATCGAAACTGTTTGAGCACATCACCGATCTGATGCAGAACAGCAAACCAACCTTCAGCTATATGCTGATAGATGATTTTACACCAAAAAAGAAAAAGGAACCACTGCCGCATTATAACCCGGTAAAAAATAACCCAGCCTTCCCGCTGATAACAACCAAAACCATTGAGCCTTTTAAATACGAAATAGACCTGCATATAGAGCAACTGGTTGCAGACAAAAAAGGGCTCAACAATACCCAGATAGTTCAAATTCAACTCGATGCCCTGCGCCATTATTTACAACTGGCGATTGTGCACCACCAGGAGCGCATGATAGTAATTCATGGCCTTGGAAAGGGCCGCCTCCGCGAAGAGGTTCATACCATACTTAAACAAACCCCCGAGGTAAGCCGCTACAAAAACGAATGGAGCGGTAAGTATGGGTTTGGGGCTACCGAGATTCATTTCAGGTATTAGATGATTACTACTGATATTATTATCGAATTAATTCTATTCCGCCATTACAAACCAATGACATTACCTGAGAAATAATCATTACATTTACACACTAAATTTTTTTATGGGCAGGATTTTAATGTGTGTAGTATTGGTTTTGTGTGGTCAGTTTTCTTTTGGCAAGCAGGTTGCTGTAAATACTGCTAATACCGTCGGGTATAATTTCTGTAAATCTCAAGGGGCCGAAATAAGCCCGGATGCACTATCGCTGGTGTATACTGCTGCATCAAAGGTAAACGGAAAAGAGGTTAATGATTTCTATGTATTCAATACCGGCGCTAACGGATTTGTGATAGTGGCCGCCGATGATAATGTAGTTCCGGTACTGGCCTACTCGACTGAGTCATCTTTCAATCCTGGCAATTTCTCTCCTGAACTGACCTGGTGGCTGAATAATTATACCAGCCAGATTAATTATGTAATAGGCAATAACACTATATCTCCTTTAAATACTGCTGCACAATGGACAGAATTAAGCCAGGCGCAGCATGTAGCAGCACATAAAACCACAGGTGGCGTAGTTTATCCATTACTTACTACCATGTGGAATCAGGAACCTTTCTATAATTATATGTGTCCTTACGACTACGGGGCAGGTGCAAATGTGGTTACAGGTTGTGTGGCTACTGCAATGGCACAGGTAATGAAATACTGGAACTGGCCAAAAAAAGGAGTAGGTTCCCATTCTTATTCTGATGGGGGATATGGTCCTTTATCAGCCGATTTTGGCGCTACTGTTTATCAATGGGATTCCATGCCTAAAATTGTAGGCAACAACAATCCTGCTGTTGGCACATTGATGCTACACACAGGTGTAAGCGTGAATATGAATTATGGCGTTTCCGGAAGTGGCGCCCAGGTTATTAGTGGCGGTAATCCTTCTGCCATTTGCACCCAGAATGCATTGCCTGATTATTTCAGATACAAATCTACTTTAGAGGGCCTTGACAGAGGAAGCTATAATGACAGTGATTGGGTGCATATCCTGAAGCATGAAATTGATTCGAAAAGACCGGTGATCTATTCAGGTTATGGTAGTGGCGGTGGCCACTGTTTTATAGCCGATGGCTATATTACTTACGACCGTTTCCACATTAACTGGGGCTGGGGTGGTAATTTTAATGGATATTTCATTGTAGAGAACCTTGCTCCCGGCAGCGAAACATTTAATGATGGCCAGTCTATTATAATAGGTATTGAACCTGATACTATTAATACAACCGGCATTAAGGAAATGGAAACCCAATCTGCACTTAGTGTCTATCCGAATCCGGCAAATAATGTGGTTAAAATTGAACTTACTTCTACAAAAGCTACCAACATCCGGATTCTGGATGCACTTGGCCAGGTGGTAATGGAGAAGACACCGGCCACCAATACCACAATTGAAACAATTGCAGTCAATGGACTGGCTGAGGGCGATTACATTGCCGAAATACAGACAGCAACCGGAACATTTACCCGCAAAATAGTTATTGCCAGGTAGTACCTCCTTTAAGTTAGGTCAGATTATATTTAATATTTAATGTGCCGCATCTTTAAGATGTAGCACATTTTTTTTGCGGCTGCATTATTGTAGCTGCAAAAGCCATCCAACCAACAGCTATTATAATAAATAGCTCACGACCCTGAATCAATTCCAAATTCCGGAAGTTAGATTTTTATAAGATTCAGAATTTCGCTGTTCGTTTCGTCTTTAGTGCCAATACAGGCACTGTAAACTATTAAATTATATTGCCTTTCATCCTGCTTTATTAAGGAATTACTGATTTTCCGAACCTTCTTGGTTACATCTGGCATTATTATCTGACACTTTTCCCAGATTTCCCATCAACAAATACTAAAATCCTAAGGAGGGTTCGTTTTTTTGGACTATTTTCATCTATTGGACTATTTTCCATTAAAGGAATTTTTGTATTTTTAGTACATTATTCCTTTTTTAGGATCTTTTCCATTTTATAGACTTTAGTTTACGCAATTATATGTGTAATCGATTGTTTTTCAATAATAAAATTTTCTGGCACAGTATTAGCATATAGGTAATCAAACAATCGTAAACTAAAACAACAAAAATCGAAACAATGAAACAGCTTACAAAAATAGTTCTGACACTAACAATTGGTTCTCTGAATGCCTTTGCAATCTGGAACACATGTGTTGAACTGACCGGTAATTTCGGTAAAAATAAACAACAGATTGAAAATGAGATAAAAAGTTTTGAATTACTATTAAATAGCAACGAAAAATCAATATGCGTTAACTAAATAATACTATTTGTTATTTAATTAGCCCTTTATGATTGGAGATGAAATCGTAGTGCAGCTCGATTTCAGAAGATTAGGCATTATAGAGGTTCCTGCATTCTATGATAATAAGGACCTTTATCTATCAGTTACCGGCGTTTTTGATTTTCTGAAGATCCGCAATATCCCTTCCATCTCTTTCGATTCAGTAAAGGGATTTTATATAAATGAACAAGATACATTCTGTATCAATAATTCAAAAAAAACCATCAGTTTTTTAGGCAGGAATTTCGACCTTTCTTCCAAAGGCCTGGTTTTAAGAGAATCGGCCTTATACATGAACCTGAAGTTTTTCGATAGTGTATTCCATCTCAATAATACCTTTTCTTTCCGCCGCCTCATTGTGAATATGAAATCGGATCTGGAGTTGCCGGTGATAAGAGAAATGCGCCAGCAATTGATGCGCAAAAATATCAGCAGGCTCAATGGTGAGATTAAGGCCGATACGGTGTTGAAAAGGAAATACCCTTTATTTCATATGGGAATGGCCGACTGGGCCATGATGGCATCCCGCCAGTCAGGCAGTGCAGATCAGTTCAGGCTGAATTCAACACTAGGAGCTATGGTTGCTGGTGGCGAAGCTACTGCATCAGTAAACTACAATTATGGAGAAACAATTTCTGCAAAAAACCAGTTCTACCAATGGAGGCTTGTTAATAATGACTTTGCACCGCTTCGTCAGGTGATGGCCGGAAAACTGTTTGCTCAGTCTACGGCTTCTGTATTTGCACCAATGATGGGTATACAAATAACCAATGCACCCACCACCAGCAGGCAGGCCTTCGGCAAATTTACCCTCACCAATACTACACAGCCGGGATGGATAGTTGAGTTGTATGTAAATGATGTGTTGATTGACTATAAAAAAGCCGATGCATCAGGGCTATTTACATTTGATGTGCCGCTGGTATACGGGCTTACAATAGTTAAACTCAAATTCTATGGCCCTTATGGCGAAGAGCGTATGAGCCAGCAGTACATAAATATTCCATTCAGCTTACTTCCCTCCCACCAGTTCGAATACCAGGCAAGCGCGGGAATATTGGAAGATGGACTCGGCAGCCGGTTTTCAAGGGTTAAATTAAGCTACGGACTTACAAAAACCATTACCCTTGGGGCCGGATACGAATACCTGACCTCTGTAGCTAAAAATAACCTCATGCCTTTTCTTACTACATCTGTGCGGCTCGGGCCGCAGTTGTTGTTTACAGGCGAGTATACGCATGGTGTACATACAAAAGGAATTTTAAGCTACAGGCTGCCATCAGGTATCCAGATCGATGAAGACTTCACCCAATTTGTTCCTGGCCAGAAAGCTATATTTTTCAATTATCTGCAGGAGAGTAAAACATTAGTTACTATGCCCCTGCATCCTTTTGGCTTTTCAATGTTTTCAAGGCTTACCGTCGACCATATTGTAGCGCCTATGTCTACATTTACCAATGCAGAATGGGCTTTGGCTGGCTTTTACAAAAGTATAGGTATCAATTTTACCACCTTCGTAGCTGTAGCACACAATACACTACCCTACATGTACAGTATGCTGGCAGTATCTGCTCCGCTGCCATCTAAAATATTACTTACATCTCAGCTCCAGTACGATTTTAAGAATAATGAACTCATGTCGCTTAAGTTATCTTTTGAGAAGCACCTGAAAGGAAGCGGGTTTCTTAATTTTTCTGTGCAGGACTATTTCAATACAGGAAATGTAAGTGCAGCGCTTGGTGTTCGCTTCGAGTTGAATTACTCAAGGGTTTCTGCTGCTGTACTACAGGGCAATCATAATACTTATGCCCAGGTAATGGCAGCATCAGGAAGCCTGATAGGCGATGCCCGTTCGGGGTATTATGCAGCTACCAACCGCAACAGTGTAGGCAAGGCAGCTGTGCAGATCATACCATTTCTGGATCTCAATGGCAACGGAATGCGCGACAAGGGAGAACCGATCGCCCCTGGCCTTATTGTAAGGCTTAATGGCGGCAGAATAGAGTATGATGAAAAAGACACCACCATAAGAATTTTCGATCTGCAGCCTTTCACAAAATACCTTATTGAACTTGACCGCAACAGTTTCGACAATATCGCATGGCAGCTCAAAAACAAGTCACTCATTGTTACTACAAACCCGGATATGTTCACAAAAATCGAAATTCCGGTACAGGTGGCCCAGGAAGTTCAGGGGGTAGTTCGTGTTACATCGGCTAATGGCCTGCAGCACAAAGGCCAGGGCAAGATTACATTGTGTATCTATAATGAGTCAGGCCTTGTTGCACGCACTGTATCTGAGTCTGACGGGTTCTTCAGTTATCTGGGTTTATCTGCTGGTAAATTTACCGTTGCTCCGGATTCGGTTCAGTTAAAGAAACTGAATATGAAATGTACTCCTGCATATCTGTCGGCAAGTTTTGAAGTTAGCCGTGATGGCAGCGTTGTTGATGGTCTCTCTTTCTCCCTGCAATCACTAGATGAAGATACTACATCGAAAACTACACCAGATCATCATACCGACACTGTAGTTAAAACAGTTGTTTCCGGTAACAAATCAATTGAAGCAGTTAAAGCGCCGGTTGCTACAAATAAAGAAGTAAAAGCCTCAGAGAAAAATTCGAAAGAAGATAAGAAACCAGCTGATGCCAAATCACAAAATACGAAGACAACTGCTGTTGGTATAAAAGAAAAAAATGCCAAAGCTGATACCTGCAAGAAACCAGCGATTGCACAGGTTAAAGAAAGCAAAGCAAACAAACAAACAGAAACCAAAAAAGATACCCTTCATACAGTGGATTCCGTCAAAAATAAAATACAGAAAGCTGCTGTTGAAACTAATATCAGTAAACAGACTGTTAACAGAAAAGATACCGTTCATGCAGTTGATTCAGCCAAAAATAAAATACAGAAAGCTGCTAAAGAGCTAAAACCAAATATTAGCACTGCTGCAGAATGCAAAACAGTTGGCATAAAGGATACAGTTAAGAAAGAGCTTCGTCAAAAAACAAATGAGCTTCCTGATTCTTTCAGGTATGTAATTCTGGTAAAGGTAGTGATTGATACTACTGAAGCACAAAAGGTGAAATCAACCCTGGAACATCGCTTTAAACAACCAGTAGCAATAGAACCTGCCGGTGTTGACTATATCGTAGAACTTACCGGGTTCAGTAGCCGCGAAGATGCCAACCTGCAGGAGAAGAAACTGATCAGGGCAGGCTACAGGCATACAATTGTACTCAGGCGCAGAAAGTAAAAAGATAGTCGTACAAAATCAGACAAATATTTTAAGTATGCCACATCTCACCGGTGTGGCATACTTACTTTGAATAATCAATAGCAAGCAATTGCGCTTTACCTGTATGCTGTATTACCCGACAAAAAATCTTGCCGCCGTGCAAATAATTTAGTTCTTATCTTTATTATTAAAACAAATACCGGTGAAGCAACTATTCCTTATCTTATTGGCGATGCCCATTATTGCGCATGCTCAAAACATTTACACAATTGCCGGCGATACAACCTGGGGTTATTCTGGCGATGGCGGCCTTGCCACCCTTGCTGAGTGCAAGCAAACAACTAACGTTGCTTTCGATACGCTGGGAAATATATTTTTTGCAGATTGCCTGAATAACCGGATCAGAAAGATTAACCCTGCCGGAATTATTACTACAGTTGCAGGTAATGGTTCTGAAGGTTATTCAGCTGATGGAATATCAGCCACAGCTTCATGGCTCGATCTGCCTTGGGGAATTGCTGTCGATGGCGCCGGAAATTTGTTCATTGGAGACAGGGAGAATCACCGTATCCGCAAGGTCAATACATCTGGCATAATCAGCACCATTGCCGGCACTGGTTTGTGGGGCTACAGCGGCGATGGCGGGCCTGCCGTATCAGCCCAGGTAAATGGGCCACGCGGGGTAATTGTCGACAAGGTAGGGAATGTCTATTTTGCCGATGCCGAAAACCACAGGGTGCGCAAAATAAATACTTCGGGAGTAATAAGCACATTTGCCGGCAATGGTTATCCATCTTATCTGGGCGATGGCGGGCCAGCTACTGCTGCCAACCTTTTCTATCCCAGCGGGCTGGCTATGGACACTATTGGCAATATTTTTATTGCTGATCAGTACAATCACCGGATCCGTAAGGTAAATACTGCCGGGATTATTACAACTGTAGCAGGAAATGGCACTCACGGATACACAACTGATGGAATTGCTGCCACAGCAAGTGAAATTAACTACCCTTTAGGTGTAGCAGTTGACTTGGCTGGAAATATCTATATTGGCGATGAAGATAACAGCCGTATCCGTAAGGTGAATACAGCCGGCATTATAAGCACAATTGCAGGCACAGGTGCTGCCGGTTTCAGCGGAGACGGCTATGCGGCTACTACAGCCCAGGTAAACAGACCTGACGGCGTTGCCGTTGACGCTGCAGGAAATATATACATCGCCGATGAAATCAATCATTGTATCAGGGAGATTACAACTCCGCTACCTCCGATCGAAGGCCCTGCAACCGTTTGTCTCGATTCAAATATTACCCTTACCGACTCCATCCCTGGTGGAGTCTGGAGCTCTGGTAACCCTGCTGTTGCAGGCATAGGTTCTTCTTCTGGCATTGTTTCAGGAGGTTCGCCAGGTGTAGATACAATAACATACAGATTGGGTTTGAAATTTGTTACAACTGTTATTACAGTCAATCCTTTGCCATTACTTTCCAGTACGCTTACTCCTCCATCCCTGTGCGACACCGCTTTTTTCGATTACACACCTACCAGCCTTACACCCGGCACAATTTTTTCATGGTCCCGTTCGGCTCTTACCGGAATCAGCAATCCTGCAAACAGTGGTATTGGCAACCCCCACGAATTATTAACTGATACTACTTCCGGGCCGGTTACTGTAACCTATGTGTACACTCTGGATGCGGGTGGTTGCAACAATACTCAGAATGTAATTGTTATTATAGAGCCATGCAACCCTTCTTTAATGATCATCCCGGCATCTAGCAAAAATCAATCCATATCTATACACCCCAATCCTGTAACTACTACCCTCACACTCTCTTCCCAAACAAAAATCATCTCAGTCACAATCACCGACCTGCCCGGCAAAATAGTCTTCAGCAAGAGTTTCAATTCCCAACAAGTGGAAATAAATGTCAATAACCTCCCTTCTGGTGTATACCTCCTGAAAATAAACAACATCTTTGTACGGAAGTTTATAAAAGAGTAGTTGGGGTTTCAACTTTAATTTAGTTGTGCCTTCTTTGATCGAATGGCTTTGCCATCTTGAATTTTGACTATCTGCTTTGGTGGGTATGTTTGCGCCTCTGCGCCTATGCGTGAGGCCCTATTCGTTAACCTTCATGCTGGTTATTCACTCAATTGGTATTACTTGAAATGAAGATCGCACTCAAATGTGGTGAAAGCCGGCTTTCTCAAGCTTTAGCAGAATTTGCTCAGCATCCTTCTCCTTTTCAAAACCGGTAAGCACAAAATGATAATCATTTTTTGTTTTTACAATTTCAACCGGATGATTAAATAATTTTATAAGCCTTGCTTTCAGTTGTTTTGCGGCTGTGCCATCATTGGTTATTAAAACAAGTATGGCGTAGCTGTTTTTCTTGGTTACAAATATGCTCTTGTTGTGGGTTTCAACTTTACCGGTTGGTTTTACTTTTACAGTATCCTTTGCAATCGACTGAACTTCAAAATCTATCCCGTCTGTTATATCGCCATCCCTGTTATTGGCTATGTTTATTGATCTGTATAGCTGGGTTGCAACATAATTCAGTTTTCTCATTTGGGTAGTATCCAATGATGCTATATAAGAGCCAGGCCTGAGCCCCTGGTAATTAAAGAACCCATCCGATTCAGTAAGTACACTGGCAATAAAAGCAGAATCTTTACTATAAATATTAACCTTCATCTGCCCTAGCCCTCTCTCATTTCTCGATGGGGAAGATTTCAAGAACACAGTACCCGATACTTCATACAAAATAGATACCGGTATTTCAATCATTCTGATGTTGTTGGGATCGGTTGCAATGCGCATGGTTTTGTTCCTGATCTGCCACGATACATTGTCCAACTTATCAGTATTCAGTTCCGCAAAATAACTTGTGTATGGCTCCAGGTCGGTAATTTGTATTGAGGTATCCTTCTCATTATACTTAACTCTTCCACCGCCTGTCTGCACCTGCAATCCGGGCACCCGTGGTTCTCCTTCATCATATTTGCCATTGCCATTTACATCAAGATAAGGAACAAGGGTAATGCCGCTTTTACCCACAGCTGTCCGATTTGCAGCTTCTAGGTATTTGGTTTTCCCGTCATACAGCAAACTGCCGCTGGCTACCTCCGAAAACTGTGCCGAACCCTGGAACCAGCTTGTGGAAACAGCCACCTTGGCAAATGAAAAATCATACCTTAATCCTATAGTAGCAGTAGAGATATTGCTGGTAAAATTACGCTCATAAGTCATATTCATATACCCCTTCGAAAACATGATCTTATTCAATGTCAGTTTTGCATCCATAAATTGTCCGCTATAGTAGGAATACTGAACCTGCGGTGTCAGCAGAAACCCCTTTGGCATCCTTACAGACAATGACATATTGCTGTATACGCTCGGCGCAAAACTGGCTCCATCAGACTTCTGGTTGAGGGTATACATAAATGTACTAACATTCACACTTACATTCGAAAAGACCGACGATACAAGCCATTCCGATACCATTTGCTTATACCCTCCTGGCAGTAAAATCTGGTCAAACGACAGCCTCGTCAGCCCTCCAAAACCCGGCAGGTGAAATGGTGATGAAACAATCACTTTACGTTCTTCAAGAAAATTGTAAATGATGGCGCTCTGCCCTTTGTTGTAACTCGTGTAATCCAGATCTATTTGAAGATTGGAGTGTAGGTGATAATTGAGTACCCCCTTTGTCCTGACACCATAAGCATAGTCGCCTGAAAAATACATATTGGAGAGTAATTTTACAGAGGTATTTACAAAGGGTATGTACTTGCCCGATGCCACTGACGAAAGATATTCCATCCCCCCTCCCACTGTTATGTTTCTGCTAAGACCATATTTAATATTTTCCCGCGAATAGATGCTGTTCTTGCCGTCTTCCACTATGCCCGAACTCACAGTATATTCCATCTCCCGCTTCGGAAGAAAGCTTACAGGAACTTCAATATGCTGATCCTTCGTCTCCAGTTCTCCATAAGTACCATAAAAACGCAGCTTCACATCAGTACTGCCATAAACCAGTGGCACATTGAGCGAATAAAACCCCGACGGATCTGCTTTGGTATAATCTACCAGCACATTGTTTACATACAGTTCCACAGTCCAGCCGGGCTGTGTCATATCGCTTATAGTATAGGTACCAAATGACCGCCTGAATGTTGTGGGGCTGTTTGTAAGCTGAACGCCCACTATAGGTGCATAAATTGTAGCTATAGATAGTGGATTAATTTTCCCTATTATTACCTGCCGCAGTATTTTATTGTCATTATTGGCATATCGCCACATATAACTTTGCTGCCGCTCACTGAAGGGTACGTTACTGTATAAATTTAAACTTACATCGGCCTCTCCGCCGGCTACTACAGCGCCTAGCATAAGATTATACATACCCAGCTGCTTGTTGCCCGTTTGCATTGATGAGGCCGACCAGTCGGCCATACCTATATGAAACAACGGATAACTGCGCCCCACGGTAGTATCCGCTTTTACTGTTCCTGTCAGCTTGCTAATATTACCCCTCAGCTGCTTCTGCTTCATTTCCATAATGGCAGGCAATTCCATAGCCGCATTAAGCTTTATTGAAAGGTTGTAGGAATCAAATATGCAGTCAAGCCCGAATATTTCATTGTAATAGTCTATTCTCAGATATAGATTAGTCGGTGTCCGGATAAGATCATTGGGCCCCAACTTCCATACTTTCGACTTGTAGGTGATCTGGTTATTCACCTTATCAATAAAGTATTCCGCCTTCAGATCTATAAAAAAGCCCGTTACCGAATCCTTATCCGGTGTTATGGTGTTCTTTATTTTCAGATAGTCGAATATATCAGTGATGGGCAGGTACACAATATTGTTCAGTATCACTGTGGATATTTCCTTACCACCCAGCTTCTGAACATCTACATAAACTGATGTTTCATCATAGCCCAGATGTTCCGGATCAAATTCCTCTGCACTACCACTTAAGTCTGGCACCTCTTTGTTTACCGCATCAGCCGTGTTTCCTGTTGGTCCGTTGGTTCCATGTTCGTCGGTTTTTGTATCTGCACCCTTTCTTTCTGGCCCCTCTTTTTTTACAAAATCTCCTTTCTTCTCAGCATAATCTTTCCGTTCATCACCCGTTGCAGTAATCACATTTAATACCAGCAGCATAATCAAGGCTATATAGCGTCTATAGCAGCTGAAACGTTGATTATGGTTGGTATCAATATGGTTACTCCCTGCTTTCATTCCTGTATAAACGTTATATAAAATACACCACTGTAATTTCCCGGTGGGTTGGCGGCTGGCGTCCCTACTGTAAGTGTTCCGCCAATAGTTAATGAAGTGGTTGAGGGTGGTATTGCTGTGGTTATAAAGGGAGATGATGGAGAAGAACTGCCTAAGTGCAGGTTCATGGAGCCTCCCCCGCTGCGGGTCAGGGCTACATCGGGGCCATTTAAAATGCCTATCACTGTTCCCGGATTGGCCCTGATTTCAAAAAGCGCTGCTGAATAGCTTAGCCCGCCTAGCGACAATGGCACAACTGTCCCCGATGATGAACGCAACCCTGCCGGAGAAACGGATATTGTTCCGCCTGAACTTCCCTGTGTGAATTCACCAAAACTCAGGTCCTGCGTTGTTACTACCGTCACACTTATAGGCTTGGGCAGCTTTTCCTGGGCGCTCGAAAAAATACTGATTGCAAACAAGCCAATTGCGGTGCAAAGAATATAAAGGATCACTTCCCTTATGAATATTTTATGATCTAGCACCATCAGTAGTTACTTATAAATACCTTTTTAGAATGAGTCTTTCCCTTCGAAACAAAACTGACAATATACACTCCGGTAAGCCAGGGTGTTGAAATTTCATGCATACCAAAACCCGATAACTCCTGCCTGAACATTACCTGACCAGCTATATTGCTGATCACAACATCTCCATACCCGCCCGACAAAAGATACAGATTAATATATACCATAGCACCCGAACTATATGCATTCCAGATATCACCCGATTGAATGTCCCCCGCCCTTTCCTGCTGGCCTGTACGAAAGGAAAAACCTACCTTCATATTTCCCTGCATTAAGCCGCACACTGTATCTCGGATTTATTGTCAGTTCCTGGTTTACTCCGGTTTCTATATCTGACAGGTAAATCTGCATTCCACCTGGCATATGCTCCATATCGCTGCCGTCAAATATTACCTGGCCGCCATGAGCTATGTTCAGGCCCAGTGGCACTACACTTAAAGTATCTTCGGCCCATGGCAATGCATATATCGATAGTTTTTTTGCATCCCCTGTCATTGCATACAAGTTGGGCACGTTGTTATCCGTATTCAGCATTTTCAGTGCATCAAGCTGATCATCAAAACCCTCTTTTGCTTTGCTGCTCATATACACAACCACAGGGTCGGTTTTCCCTGCTCCTATTCCTGACTTCAGCCTCAGTAAGGGCACTTCAGCTCCTGATGCTTTATGATAGAGTGGCGATAGGTTATTTACCCGCACACTGTTGTTCGAACTTAATGTACCCGCTACAGGATAAGACCCTGCAGAAACGTGAACAAAATATCCCTGCATCGCAGGTATAATATTACTGGCACGTCCGTCGCTCGATACACCTGCTATATACGAACTGTAAGTACCATTAAACTGGTCTGTATCACTTGTATTGTAATAGTATATCGCGTTGTCAATATTGGTCTTTGTCCATCCACTTGATGCTGTCCAGTCTATGGGTTCAGGGTAAGGGTTGCCTACCAGGTTAAAGCCTAGTGTAAAAGTTTGGTTATGGTTATACAGGGCTGCCGACATGGTCCCGTTATTAACAACGCCATGAAGCGAAAAAGTAGAAGAAGTATGCAGGGTGCCGAAGTTGGCTCCATATCCTGCCATGGGTTTCAGGGTATCCGTTCTCAGGGTATCCGTTTCCCAGCCTGTATGGTTCACATTTTGCACGTATTTATAAAAATGAGGAAAGCTATCGGTAAGGCTTATAAAACTCCCAACCTGGCTTACAGTTGCATATTCAAATGGCGAGCAGATAAGCCTGTACCCAAAACTGCTGTCCAGATAGCGCTGCATAGTAACATTACCCAGCACATTTCCCGATCCGGTACCATCTATCAGAGCCGTTTGGGTATGCGTGCTCAGCAAGCTCAGATGGCCTCCTGCATTGAGTGTACCATTGCACAACAATACAGATTTTACTGACTGGCCTGGTGAATCTATTGTAGTAGTGCTGCCTGATGCAATAGTAACGTTATTGAAAATGGTAGCAGCTGTGCCTCTGATAGCCTGAGTACCGCCTGCGAAAATTACTGTTCCTGAGTTGCACGAAAAATTTCCATTATTCACCCAGTTATTCCCCAAAATAATATTACCACTCCCCGCCAATAAATACGATCCTGCAGGGATTATTAATCCCTGTGCAAACACTATGGAAGGCATTTGCTGCACAACAATAATTAAAATGGCTAAGTAGTATTTAATTTTCATTTCCCTGCTTTTTTTAATAGCACTTTCTTCAATGAAGACTTATTGACTGTCTGTGTACCAGGTCATATCCTGGAAAGTATAGGTACTTGGACCGCCGGTTGCTTCTTGGGCCCATACTTCGAAATAATCTCCTGGCGCCACATTGGGGATAAACACAACAGTTGACCATTGATATGGCTGGGTTGATGTTGCTGTCCTTACAGTGGTTTCACCGTAACGTGTAGATGATACAGCGTTTTTTACAATTCCTATATTTATGGTTGTGTTTGATGTGGCGCAACTTACATTACCGGATATCCACATTACCAGATCCCTGTGATTTTGAGGCTGGTATGTTATTTTGTTGGTTGCCACAGTAAACTTTGAAACAATCTGAGTTTGGTTACTGGTATTCCAGTTTGCTTTTACCCAGGTGCTGCCTACAGACACCGTTGTTGCATTGTTCAATACATTTACTTTGCAATTGGCCCGCTGATCAGCAATTCCGACATTATTTACAATAGACACTGATGCATCCCTGCCATCAGTGCGCGTGAAATCAAATCCGTTTATAAATGAGCCTGTATTATTCCAGATGTTATTGGATATAAATACGGGCCCTATCGATGTAAATGATGCTGGCACATAATTTATGCCATTTGAAGTGCCGCTGCTGTTATAAAAACCGCCATTGGTTATTGAAACTGTGGCACCGACACCTGATACCAAATTGACACCCTTCTCACAATCAGTAAAATCCACTTCAGAAGTTTTAAAAATTACCCCGGTCGATGTACCTGCAGCTACTTCTACTCCAGCTGCTATAATGGTCCTTATATCAGATTCAAACAGCCAAAGTTCTTCATTGTTTTGCATTACTATAGCTTTATTAAACTGATGAAAATCACAATCCTTGATTTCGTGATAGGTATTGCTGCCAGTGAAATGAATCGCATCTTCTCCTGCACTGTTTCCATATCCGCTTAATGTGGAGCCCTCAAAGTCTAACATTTTGAAATAGCATTCTGTAGCACACGAGAACATTGGCGCGCCTGCTAGGCCTGTGGCTGCATTCATTTCACAAGAGCCGTAAGACGAACCTTCTATTGTAACCGGATAGGGCAAACTAATATTTATCGTCGAGGAAATATTGTAGTTTCCCGATTCAACTTCTATAATTGCCGGCCCCCACATATGAGCGTTAAGAAATGCTATAGCTTTATCTATGGTATTCCACGGAGATGCCCACGAAACAATCATTTTATTTACATAGACTGTCCCCCTGTCTTTTGTATACCAGTTGCCCCCTTTGGCAACAAACGTAAAAGCATACCATGGTGCAAGTGGCATACTGGGCAGACTATCAATTTTCGCACCACTGTTCCCCACTAATGTTACCAGGTCCGTATAAATTCCGCCATTTTTTACCGTTATAGATAGCCCATCATCAGCACTTGTAATAACCGGAAACACAAGATTTATACTATTCTTGGCCAGTACAAACGTCTCTGTTTTTTTTATCGTATCATTTGCTGTTTTGATCACTGCATTGACGGTATTATTTACTATACCAAATGGCAAATTCCTTACTACACCCGAAGCTATTGTCATTACGCTGTCTGTAATGGCTCCTGCCTGTACTCCTGTCAGTGTGAGTGGGTTGGTTCCTGAAACATGTAAAGCTGTTGCAGGGCTTGAAGTACCTATCCCAATCTTCCCTGTACTGTCAATAATCATTCTTTCCACATTATTTGTTCTGAACCGCAGGCTTTTGCTGTCTGTGGTTCCTATAAAATTTGTAACAGGGATAATGCCACTGTTTCCGGTAACTGACCATACCGATGCAGCGCTTGGTTTATTATTGAAGGTGTTCCAGTCAGTCGATGTCAGAAAGCCTTTTGTTGAGGTTGAGGCAGCTTGACCGCTGGTATAATTTATGCCTATCAGGCCCGATGTTGCAGTAAAATCCGATGCAGTATAGGTTGATGCTCCTTTAGTAGTACCATCTGCCGCCGCATTGGCTATAGATAGTGTTCTGTTAGTCGACAGATCACCTCCGCCCGACAATGGGCCTGTAGTATTTATTGTTAGTGTGGTAGGTACTTTATTATTAAACGTTGTCCAGTCTGTCGATGTCAGAAATCCTTTCGCAGATCCGCTCGCTGCCTGGCCATTGGTATAGTCAATACTTACAACTCCCGAGGTTGTGTTAAAATCGGCAGCAGTAAATGTCGCTGCACCCTTCGTACTGCCATCTGCGGCCGCATCTGCAATTGTTATGGTCCTGTTGGCCGATAAGTCACCGCCGCCCGATAATGGGCCTGAAGTACTTATAGAGCGGCTGGTAGCTACTTTATTATTAAATGTGGTCCAGTCTGTAGAGGTAAGAAACCCTTTAGCTGATCCCGATGCTGCTTGCCCGCTTGTATAATTAATACCTATCAGGCCAGATGATGCGGTAAAATCAGCAGCTGTAAATGTTGCTGCTCCCTTCGTACTGCCATCTGCTGCTGCGTCTGCAATTGTTATGGTCCTGCTGGCCGATAAGTCTCCGCCTCCCGATAATGGGCTGGTAGTGCTTATTGTCCGGGTAGTAGCTACTTTATTATTAAAAGTGTTCCAGTCTGTACTGCTCAGGTAGCCATCTCCCGATGTTGATGATTGTGTAATACCTATGGCGCCACTGGTGTAGGTAATGGGGGCTGTTGCTGATATTGTGGCAGCACCGGTTGTTATTATTACCCATGCACTGCCATTATAATAATAAAAGCCTGGTGTACCATCTGTCTGGAATACCAGCAATCCTGTCGCCGGGCTCGATATGGCAGTCCTCTGTGCCGAGGTCATTCTTGGCGACAGCAAACCCTTGGTAGTAGAATTAACATCCAGCACCGCGGTCGATGCGCCCGAAGTATAAGTCGATACATCGGTTACTATTACAGGCTGGGCAGTTACTGTTGCCGCAAAACCTATAAGGGTAACCAATATTATTAATATTCTCTTTGCCATGACTCTTTCGATTTTGAAGCAAGTTTCCAATTACCTCATCTGCTTTCATTCCCGTTATCTTTCACAAACCAATTATTGCAATAATTCCAGGTCCGCTTCAGCCAGGATATCCGATTTGTTTTTTTCAAGATTTTTATAAACTATATGCAGCTTTCCGCCACGGTAATCGGTGTCTTTATCATTGCTGAGTTTCAGCCTGCAATACCGTTTTGTATTCGGCGGATATACTGCCAGTCCTTTGGCATACCCTACCTGGTTCTCACTGCCATCTACCCCAATATGGTTCACTATCAGTTCTCCATAGGCCGACATATTGCCCTCCCGGTTGAAGGTGAAATTCAGCCATTTATCCTCATTATCATTTTGCAGAGAAACATCACCCAGACTCATTTTAACTTCTGTAGCACCATTACGTATGATAACCGGTATAGTAAAACCAAAAATGGCCTCAATTTGTATGGTAATCCCCGATGTATCCTTTTTTGCCGTGTTGGCTGTTGCTTTTGGATGCTCATTCGGCAATGCCCTGAAATAGATATGCGAACGGTATTCTCCCGGCCTCAGTTGGCTGTAGTTGGTCAGCTGCACTTTTACTACCTGCGCTTTGTTGGGCGGAATGGTTACTTTCCTTGGATAAATGCGTAAATTGTTATCAGCTGTGTTCATTGTAGAATCGGGCATTGTTATAAACTCATATCTGCCTGAGTCAGATATCTGCATATCTGTTACTGATATAAGATATGTTGCACTATCCGTTCCGGAATTTACAAGGTTCAGTTGCTGTATTTTTTTTGTTCCATCAAAGAGCAGCCTTTTGGGATATATCATCAGATTTCCCTGGCCTGATACATTACCCCCAACAAACAGACAAAGAATGATAATTACGAGTAATCGGTTATAATTACCTGGCCTGGTGAGGATCGTTTGCCATTTGCCTGTATTATTTGCTTTCATAACCGGTGCAATTTGTTTGATAAAAGTTTTTTAATGTTTTATAAGCGCTGCACTTAATATATCGCATCCCAAAATCAAACGGAATCATGTTTTTGGGATGCGATAATATTATACATAATTAATAATTAACTGTTACTGAGAATGGGCCTGTACCTCCTGAAGATGCTGATGAATATACACCAGGAGCCTGACTGCCTCCAACATGTAATGTTGCCCCTACATAAAGTGTAGCCAATGTACCTGTACCAATTGTGCTGGTAGCTCCAAAGTTGTTGGTCCAGGTATCCACATCCATGGTATGGCTGGCGCCATCCGATACTGTAGTTACTGCAGCAGTAAGAGGAATTGTTATAGTATAAGTAGCACCTGATTCTCCTGTTACTGTATACGAAGCCGCAGTTGGGCTACCTGCCACACCTGTTGGAAGTGTAACGCCTCCACCTGGAGTACGGGCTGCAGCAGACGATGCTGCCAGTTCTACAGTACCTGGAGTTGAACTCGCTACTACGCCACCAAATTGCAGATGATGTACCCTGGTGATCGCAATTGGGGTTATTATTGTTGCCCCGGCTTGCGCGGTTGCATCTGTGGCTGATGACTGTGCGAATGCGCTGTTTCCGCATACAAGTGCTATAGTTGCAATAGCAATACTCTTGATTGTGTTTTTCATTTTTTTGTGTTTTAGAAAAGATTTTAATTATTATGTTTTATTTGAAACCCCAACAAATAGTCGACATACTGTTAACATTTCATTGACAAAAGTATAACACATCTGGCCGCCAAACATGATTTCGGTCAACTTTTGCACTGATAAAGATCAGTCCATTAACCATAAAATAGTAATTATTATCTAAGATAAAATTCTATTGCTAATGCTTTGTTAATAAGATACGACCAATAAATTAAGTGCAGATAAAACATATGTGCATCGAGATGTCTATTATTTTATCTTGTTTATTTTATTAATGTTTAATTATTTCTCTTTTTTTTATTATTATGTTAATTATTTAAACTTTACTTTAGCAATGAACACCAGATTGGCAACCAATACACATATAATGAAACCAGATAAAAATCACACAATTAGGCATACATAACAATTAAATGCAACCAACTTACCCAATTTCAGAATAATCACATTTAAGTACATTTACCCTAACATAGATTAGTAAATTCCATAAGTAAATTCCAGAATACCGGCAGTTTCACATTTCACCCGCAAGGTTTTCCTGCTGATTTATTAGGTATACGCTTCATCAATAGATAATATTTTTGGATAATATTTTTATGCATGTGTTCGCATTCAAAACAGGCTGCACACCCATGTTTCACCCCCGGTTGAACCGATTTATTTTCAAAAAATTATTTTTGGAGGAGAATTTTTACAATTAAGACCCAACAATTCGCAAAAATTGCTGGCAAAATTGCATTGGCGCCAAATCTCTAAAGTAAGAAGAAGGGTAATTACAACCGATTGCCGCCTCAGCTTTTTTCAATAGCCATAGCATTGCTGATGCCATAAAAAATGATAAAATATACCTGCGGGTTTATGCTTGGCATTCAGTTGAAAAAACTGCTGAAATAGATTTAAATACTTTCAACATCAACAAGCCAATTGCTGAATTTGACATTTGGATTGCGCTGAAGGGGCATAATCCTATAGCCTAGGCCAACGCGCAATGAAATCTCGCACATGATATCACTAAAGGGTCTTGCAAATCCCCTCCCCACATTTCGTAGGTTGCGCAAATAATATAAACACGATTTTGTCCAGCACTTTGTATTCGTCCAATATTTTTAACCCATAATTAATATTTATAAATTAATTCTCCTCTCTGCAATAAAATAGTTATTAACCCGTTCAACATTATCAAAAACTTGTTTTAACTTTATTACAAAATATACCTCCAATGAAAAATTGTACACTTTCGATCATCTTCTCCTTATGCTGTCTGGTTAACAGCAACTCCCGTGCCCAGCAACTGTATCTTCCCGATAACGGCATCAAAGTTTTCGCTTATGGCCAGCAGCAAACACTTGCCTGGTGTGGTGGCATGAACAATTCCCAGTTCGCCATGGCCGATCTCAATCACGATGGCCTGCAGGATCTGGTTGTTTTCCAGCCTTGGGGTTCATTACTTACATTTATTAATAAAGGCGTGGCTGGCGCTCCCGATTACAGATATGCCCCTGAATTTGCCCTCAATTTCCCGCCACTGATGGATTATCTTGTAATGGCTGATTACAACCGGGATGGCATCCCCGATCTCTTTCATAAGGGCACTACTGGTGTAGAAGTTTATAAGGGTTATTACAACTCCCTCAACCAGTTGTGTTTTACCTTTTTTAAAGATCTTTTTTACAATGATCCGCTCATGCCCGGTGGGCCTGTTAATGTTTTTGTCAATCCGGGTGATGTACCCTCAATAGTAGATGTTGATGGCGATGGCGACCTTGATATTATAACTTATTCTCTTGTAGGCAGCATCAGTTTATATAAAAATATGCAGGTCGAATTGGGTCTTCCGGCAGATAGTATACACATTGAACTGGCAGACCGTTGCTGGGGTAAATTCGGTCAAAGCATTTCAGGTACTGTTACATTAGGCGCTTGCGGAAATTCTGCCCACGATGGTCATAATCTTTGTCTACTTGATTATGATATGGATGGTGATTATGATGCCCTTATCGGAAATTCTTATTTTAATCAGATTACCTACTTAAAAAATGGCAGAATGCCCTATTACCCTTCCGGCCCCGATTCAATGGTTGCCTACGACACTGCTTGGCAATCCGGGGGCGGAACACCGGTAAATATTTATTCAATGCCGGCTGCCTATAATATTGATGTTGACCAGGACGGAAAGAAAGATATCATTGTAGCGCCCAATGCTGGTTTGGGGGCTTCCGGTGTCAGTTCACAGAGTTTTTACTATTACAAAAACCTTTCCACAACCGGCTCTCCAAACTATGTTTTCCAATCCGATTCATTCCTGGTTGATAAGATGATTGATCTGGGCACAGCTGCATTCCCCATGTTGTTCGACTATAATAAAGACGGCCTGCCCGATCTGTTCATAGGTTCTGATGGTTACCTTCAGGACAGTACTCGTGCACTTCGCAGCCGCATATCCTATTATAAAAACACAAGCACTTCAGGCAATCCTTCCTTTACCCTTCAGACTGACGATTTCCTGGGTCTGAACATTCATAATTTCAAAGGCGCGGCACCTGCAACCGGAGATTTAGATAATGACGGCACATCCGACCTCATCCTTGGCCATACCGACGGAACATTGTCTTTCTACAGGAATATTGCATCCAGCGATGCCATAACACCCGACTGGCAGTTGGCACAATTGGTTCTGAAAGATATAAACGGCGATACCATAAATACAGGTTACCATGCCACACCATTCATTTATGATGTAGACAAAGACGGCAAAAATGACCTGATAATCGGTAATATTAACGGCACACTGGCCTACTATCAGAATGTGAGCACAACACCTCATGCCATCAGTCTTAAACTGGTAACCCTGAATCTGGGCCATATCAAAGCCGATCCCAAAACCATGTATTCAATCAGCGTTCCCTTTATAGGCAAAAGTGATACCACCGGTACCGATTATTTGTTTTTAGGAAGTAATTCGGGAAATATCTACAGATTTAGCGGAATAGCTGATGGCGATACTACTGCAACTTATACCATGCTTGATTCCCAGTTTTCGTTTATAGACACTACCTATAATACTTATAACCATCAAGGCATGTTGTATGGCGTTTACAGCAATCTGCGCAGCGCGATAGCTATAGGCGATATTGCCGGCGATGGTAGTTCTTATCTCATAAACGGTGATACAAGGGGTGGGGTTCAATTGTACAAACAAGGCAAAGGCAATGTAAAAACCCCTTTTATTACCAATAACACAAACGTTCTCGTGTACCCCAACCCTGCCAGCAATCAACTCAATATATCCTGGCAGCCATCTTCACAAAAAGAAGTGCAGATAAGCATTACAGATATGGAAGGCCGCCAGCTATTTGCAACTAATGCACCATCTGCTCCCGGCCATTACACCATCCCTGTATCCATGCTCACCGATGGCGTTTATGTATGCATATTGCTGAGTGGCGAAGGCAGGTTTTACAACAAGTTTACAGTAGTAAGATAGCTTTAAAATAGAATTAATACTTTAATTCGCATAAAATTATGCATTGCAATCTTTGATGGCTTTGCGGTCTTGCGTTTATAGAATATCGATTATCAATTGATTGGTTTGCGGCTTTGCGTGAAATTATCATTGCACAATTTTACACAGCGAGCAGTATAGTACATAACCCACGGTTTCAACCGTGGGTTATGTATATCAGTCTATACATAGAACCATTTCAACGCATTAAATACTTCAACATCAATTAGGCAATCTATGAATTTGACAATTGGATCGCCCTCCAAGGGGCATAATCCCATAGCATTGGGCAACGCCGTATGAAATCACGCCTGGGCTAGATATCTCCACCCATAAAAAAACTATCCACAACATTTTTTAAAGCCAAAACCCTTGCCCAGCCTGCATTTCACCCACTTCATGTACCCGATTTTGTGGATATCTTCGTTTTATTATTACAAATCCCCTCCTGACATTTGTGGTAAATTTCGAACTTATGATGACCGAAAACCAACAGAAAGCACACAATCTTTTTTTCCAGACTGACCTCAACCAGCAGCAAATAGCCGACCTGATAGGTGTTAACCGCAAAACACTTTATGGCTGGATCAAACAGGGCAAATGGCTCCGCGCAAAACATGTCGCAAACTTTTCACCAGCCGTACTGGTCGGGCAATATTATGAACAGCTGGGCGCCCTCAATACCAGGATCGCCGCCCGCGATGAACCCATTCCCACAAAAGACGAAGCTGACATTATGCGCAAAATCAGCATAACCATTGAAAAGATTAAAAATGATAAAATGCACGTTTGCGACATCATTAATGTCTTTGAAGATTTTACAAATACGCTCCTCCGGAAGGATCTCGATCTGACACAGCAGGTAATGCAACACATGGACGAATACGTTCACGACCACATGGATGATTGCGACATTGATAAAATTGCCCGCCAGGACAGGGAATTGGAAAGGGAATACCAGCAATGGGTAAATTCGCATCCATCTCCTGAATCAACAGGCGAAGAAAGGACAAAAGAAAAACAGCCAACTGTAAATTGCCAACTGCCAACTGAAACGCTACTGCCAACTGAAAACTGCCAACCGGAAAGTAGGGTGCAAAATAGGGTGTACCAACAAACCGAACAATCAACATAAATAATTGAATGTAAATGATTTACAACAAAATCAAGACAAAAAATTATCCACAAGCAAAAATAAAAAACAGGGTGTAGCCCCCGCCCGGCAAAACCGAAAAGAACGCCGCCTTCAGGTACGAAACCTCAAATCAAAAACACATTCCAAGCGAAAATGACCTTTTACCCATCTGACTTTCAATATACACATAGCCTATGGTTTCAATCATAGGTATCTATATCTGTAATTTGATAGAACCGTTTTAACGGTTTAATTACGTTTGAATTCTTTTAAAGTCTGCTTGCTAACAACTGAAATGGATAACTGCCAACTGCCTAATGGTTCATCGCCCCAAACAGCGCATCCCCCTTGGCCCTTAATCCTTTCGATTGACCGATAGGCGCTTCAAGTATATCATTGTGCAGTGCCTCCATGGCTTCTGAAAGGAATTCTTGAATAGGTATGCCGCCATGCGTTTGGGTCTTGTCCTCCCTGCGCTGGTGTCCCAGTTCTGTATCCACCGATGGTGGAGCTATTTCAAAAACCTTTACAGGCGTATCTTTCAGCTGGTGCCGTAGCGATAGAGTAAGTGAATGCAGGGCAGCCTTGGAAGCGCAATATACCGGCATAAATGCAATAGGCACAAATGCCAGTCCCGATGAGATATTGATGATTGAAGGGTCTGTGGCGGTTTTAAGATGTTCAGCAAATAAGGAAGCCAGATGCACCGGAGCGATAAAGTTGGTCTCCATCTCCATACGCACCATATCCAGGTCCACAGGTTTTGTGAGGTCTGTAACCAGTTGTATACCTGCATTGTTGATGAGTACATTCACTTCCGGATAATTGCTTATAACCCAGTTATGTAGTTCTTCCCGCTGGTGCTCATTGGTAATATCACACTCCTTCGTTACCATGCCAGGGTGCTTATCTTTTATCTCCGCAAGTCGGTCAGCCCGGCGCCCGCATATGATGACAGTATTGCCCAAATGCGCAAAATGCTCAGCAAACGCCAGCCCTATTCCCGATGTAGCGCCAGTAATAAGTATTGTATTGCCCGATGTGTTCATATAATCAATTGATTGTTAAGCCCAAAATACTTCAATAATCCAAATCGAATTAGAAAAGTAAGCGTTATTAATTTTAGTGTTAAATCCCTGTGCCAAATTCTTATCCTAACCTGAAATACTGACCTAAAGTTTAACGAATGGTTCCCGGCACAAGTCCCGATTTTTCTTCGGGAGGGACAGGGTTTCTGGTTTTACATAGCCAGCATCGATTCCAGTATCCTCCCCGCCGCTTTACCATCCCCATAAGGATTCGATCTGCCCGACATAGCCTCATAAGCCTCCTTATTGGTAAGCAGGTTCATTGCTTCCTTGTAGATCAGTTCAGTGTCGCTGCCCACTTTTATCACAGTACCGGCCTGCAGCGCTTCAGGCCGCTCGGTAGTATCCCGCAGCAGTAATACAGGCTTACCCAGCGATGGCGCTTCTTCCTGCACACCACCGCTGTCGGTCAGTATCAGTCTCGAGTTATCCAGCAGCCACAGAAACTCCGGATAAGCAAATGGAGGGGTAAGATGTATTAGTGGATGGTTGCCCAGCAGGTCATGCACCACATCCTTAACATTTGGGTTAAGGTGCACCGGAAATATCACTGGTATATTGGCATCCTCTGCTATCCTTTTCAGGGCAATGCAGATGTTCTTTATGCCTTCACCGTGGTTCTCCCTGCGGTGCATGGTTATCAGTATATAGCCTTTAACGTCCTGTAGCCCCAGCGCTGTTATTCCCGCCGGAATACTGTGTTCTATCATCTTCAGCCCAAGGAAGAGTGCATCAATCACAGTATTGCCCGTAACAAGCATTTTATCATCCGGTATGCCCTCATCCAGCAGGTTTTGTCTCGATTGGGCAGTGGGGGGATAATGAAAATCAGTAAGCCTTGTAGTCAGCACCCTGTTTATCTCTTCAGGGAATGGTGATAACTTATTGAATGTGCGCAGGCCTGCCTCAACATGAAGCACTTTTATTTTATTATAAAAAGCAGCAAGGGAGGCTGCCAATACAGTAGTAGTATCACCCTGAACCATAATAAAATCAGGTCTCTCTAGTACTAGTACCTCATTTATTTTCACCAGGAGTTTTGCGGTAAGACCGGCCAATTGCTGGTTGGGTTCCATAACATCTAGTGTATAGTGAATCGGTATCTTAAAAAAATCAATCACCTGCTGCAGCATTTCTTTATGCTGGCCGGTAGAGCAAACCATCGTTTCAAAATGGTCATCTGCCATCAGTACATCCACAACCGGCGCCAGTTTTATAGCTTCTGGCCGGGTACCTAAAAATACAATTACTTTCTTTTTCATACTTCTTAATCGTCGTTTCTGATAACCGGTATTCTTAATGGTCCATCCGGATTGTAAATAGTAAAATCGGCAGCTGCCGGATTGCGAAAATAGTCCAATTTAAATCCATCTGGCAAGAGTGCATTTATTATGAAGGCATCACGCCATTGAGGCACTTCAATTTTACGGCTTTCTCTGCTAATCCTGCTTGTCACCATAGGATGGCTGTACTTTACAACCGGTTTGTTTTTCCTGGCCCATGTACCAAACAGGATTATTGATGGAACAATAAATAAGCAGGCAGTTCCTGCACTAAATAACCGGTTCAGATTTGGGTTGGTAAAAAATACATAAAGCACGTATGCAACAAACAGGCAGCAGAAAGGCAGGCAAAATGAAAAATAGCGGTAATAAAGTGCTGTATAATGGTGCGATTTTAAACACAATAGGGCCATGAACAAGCTGCTGGTAGTGCTAAGCGCAAATAACAGATGAAGATTCCTCTTCTGTTCTTTTCCGGTGGCCAGTTTTACCCCTGCTACATAAAGGATAATCACCACCAGAAATGAAATAATTATAACCAGGTTATTGTCAATAAAAGAAGGGAATACTATCTTCAGATTGATAGCCGAAAATTTCATGGCCCGCATCAATACTTCAAGGTTACTGAAGCCAGCAGCAATAGCTTTCTGCTGAATCTCCTGGTTTTGACGGCTCATTGTCTGAAGGCCGGGATAAGTCAACAAAAAGTAAACAGCTATAAGTAAAACTGGGATACTCATTGCCAATATGTATTTAGTTGTACGCAATGAGCGGCCCTTTTTCCAGACAAGTATCACAAGGAATACTATGATAATATACACACTGAGAAAGTGCGCCAGTATTGCAGCAACTGAAAAAAGCCCGGTTAGTAACAGCCATTTTGGTTTCCCGGCAGTGTACATGAATTTGTAAAAATTAATAGCAGCCATTGTGATAAAGAATATCCCCATTGCATAAGCACGTATCTCATGGCTCATGGCAATGAAATCAATATCTGTTGATAGCAATACTATGGCTACCGAAGTAAAAATGTTGTTGTTGAAAAAAAGTTTGCAGAGCATCCAGAACGCTACCAGGGTAGCAATAGATATCAGCTTCGAAAACCACATATAATCAGCCAGCTTATTGCCGAATAAAAGTGTATACCAATGCAATCCGAGATTGTAGATAAAGCTGTTGGCGTTGTCGCTCACTGTTGCTTCAAAAACATGAGGAACTGTATTGAATTGACTGATTGCTGTTGATGGAACAATATCAGTATTATCAAATTGCAACCGGGTATCAGGGCTGATGCCTTTGGAGATCAGGATAGAAACTGTTTCATCATACCATATCACTTTTCTTACCGGCAGTATAATGATGATAAAAATACCGGTAATCAGGCAGAATAGATTAATGATTTCAGTTAATCCTCTCTTCCTGAATATCCCCAGCATTGCCATTATTATGGATTGATTTTACCCATTTTGTAGTCAAGTAAAAGCTTAAGGGTTTGCTTCATGGTTTTTGATACATTCATTTTAGATTCACCCTGCTTCAGATCATAACGAAGAATCATAGGCACTTCGTTCATTGTAGCGCTCTGGCTGGCCACCTTCAGCAGCACTTCTACCATGCATCCGAAACCTTTCTGGGTAATGAATTTATCGCCATAGTACTTGATGGTTTTACGCAACATATCCACACGGTAGGCTCTGAATCCGCAGGTATAATCTTTTATACCCTCAAAACCCACAAACACCCTGAACAGCATACCGGCAGCCCAACTGAATAACTTCCTTGATGCCTTTAGTCCTTTTATGCGGGCGCCTGGTTGGTAACGTGAAGCAATAACCAGGTCGCTGCCTTCGGCTATCTGTTGCATCATCCTTTGAATCAGGAAGGGGTTCTGACTGTCATCAGCATCCAGTGTTACTACTATATCGGTGTCTTTCAAACCCTCTATAGCCTTACGCATACCCTGGTTAATTGCGTTCGCCAGTCCGCTGTTTGGTTGAATATCAAGTACATCAACCTTGATATCACCTTTGAAGCCGCGGGCAACACCGAGGGTATTATCCTTGCTGCCGTCATTAACCACAAGCACGCTGGCATCCCATTTAAACAGGTTGTAGGCGTCATTGATCCTTTGCAGTAAAGGCGGCAATGATTCTTCCTCATTGTATGCAGGTAATACTATTGTTATATGCATATTCTGGGTATTGGTTCAATGGTTTTCATGAGTGCAAACCATATGTTAACCAGTAAGTTTCTTGAAGTGCTAAAGTAAGCTATTTTACAATTCTTAGGGCTATCATCTCAAAAATGCAACTGAAAAATCATTAATCCCAATCAAAAAGTCTTTCAGATGTTATTTCTTTCTTGGAAATTCACGATTAATTTATCAGGATCAATACACTGATGTTTGGTATTATTAGTAGAATTACGGTATGTTTGAGGTGAAAATTTAGTTATGAAAAGTCTTTACAGTCTCATTTTATTTTGCCTCATTTTCTCAGCCTGCGACACCGCCAACAGTTCGCACCCCAGTGTTCAGTATGAAGAGAAAAAGAAATCATTAAAAGAATCTGAAACAGACAACCCGCTGAAGTTTCTCAAAGTAAAAGGCTCTTTACGTACCAACATTGTGGGCCAGACAGTAGTAGAAGGAGAAATTACCAACAATGCCACTTTGGTCAGTTATAAAAACATGAAGCTCCAGATTATTTTCAAGGACGCTGATGGATCAGTTATTGAAAAAGACAATAAGGTAATTGATGATGTGGTAAAGCCTAATTCCACGGACGATTTTAAGGTAAAACTCAGCCATGTAAAAGGTGCAAGTACTGTATCCGTTGATATTACGGGTGCTGAAATTAATTAAAGAAAGAGCCTGAACTCTGTAGCAAACGGTTAGTTGTTCTACTGATTGGATATCATGCTACCTGTCTAATTTACCCATTCATCTACAATGCTCCCATCCTGCATAGATAATGTACGGTCAGTGAGTTTCGCCAGTGCATCATTGTGTGTGATCATAATAAACGTCTGGCCGAATTTATCGCGAAGATGCAGGAATAAATTATGAAGTGCATGAGCATTTGCAGTATCCAGGTTGCCTGTTGGTTCATCAGCCATTACCACCGATGGTTTGTTTACCAGAGCTCTTGCTATAGCTACTCTTTGCTGTTCGCCCCCTGAGAGTTCGGATGGCTTATTATTGAGCCTGTTTTGCAGACCAACTTCCTTAAGCATTTCAGCAGCCAGGTCCATCGCTTCCTTCTTACCCAGTCCTTTTATCCACAAAGGCACACAAACATTTTCAATTGCACTGAATTCTGGAAGCAGATGATGAAATTGGAAGACAAACCCAAGGCGTGAGTTGCGGAATCTGGCCTGCTTACCTGAAGGTAGTTTCAGTATGTCTGTTTCTTCTATTAATACACTACCGCTGTCGGGTTTATCCAATGCGCCTATTAGGTGAAGCAAGGTACTCTTTCCAGCCCCGGATGGGCCGATAATAGATATTATTTCACCAGTATTTACAGCTAGTGAAACATTATTGACAACAGTTAAACTGCTATATTTTTTTACCAGGTTTTTTGCAACCAGCATATCGCTAAATTGATACGAAATTATTAAATAAAAATCAGCAGGAATTAAATTGTTGAGACAATTAAACTTTACCGGGGCCAAGTTATCTATTTATAGCTTAGAAATAAAATGGACACAGTTTTTCTTTTTTGACTGTATTTTTTAAAAGAAAAATATATCTTTCAAAATTTGGCTTTTGAATGTTGAATTTTCCCTTACATTTGCGGAAAATACAACAAAATAAATCTGTTTATAATATGTTTTGGACTCTTGAATTAGCATCTCATCTCGAAGATGCTCCATGGCCTGCCACCAAAGATGAGCTGATTGACTATGCAATACGCTCTGGCGCTCCGCTTGAAGTAGTTGAAAACCTGCAGGAACTCGATGATGAAGGTGAAATTTACGAAGGCATTGAAGATATCTGGCCCGATTACCCGACTCAGGAAGACTTTTTCTTTAATGAGGATGAATATTGATCATTTGTTTTTGGTTATAGTTTAGTACCACGATTTAATATTCGTATTTACCAACACTAAAGTTATTTTAATCTTAATATCCGGCTTTTGCGGGATTTTTTACCTTAAAATAATACTAATAAAAAAGACAATTACCCTCATATCCATTATATTTGATGAGATAAAAAAATATGAAGAGCATTGTTATTTTTTGCGGGTCAGGCGAAGGCTATAATGAGTGTTACCGCGAAGCCGCCTATGAACTCGGTAAAACACTCGCGTATATGGATATACGAGTTGTTTATGGCGGTGCAAAAGTAGGTCTTATGGGTGCCCTTGCAGAAGGTGTCATTCAGCATAATGGCAAAATAACAGGGGTAATCCCTTATTTTCTCCAGACTAAGGAAGTTGCTCACGAAGGATTGACAGACCTTATTACGGTGAATACAATGCATGACCGTAAAATGAAAATGCATGACCTGTGCGATGGTGTTATAGCCATGCCAGGCGGCTGGGGAACAATGGAAGAATTATTTGAAATGCTCACCTGGGGCCAGCTTGGCTTACATAGCAAACCAGTTGGCTTACTTAACATTAACGGATATTACGATGCACTAATTGCCCTGTGCGACAACATGGTGCAGGAAGGATTTCTGAATGAGCAGATAAAATCTATGTTACTTACGAGTGGGTCAATAAGTGATTTGATTGAGCAAATGAATAACTATACTGCACCTGAAACAACAAAATGGATCACCAAGCAAACTACGTGAAAATAAATAAATATCAATAAGTTCTTCAAAACATTCTAAATTTACTTATTATTATAACTACTCAGCCTATGAAACTGAAACAATATTTATTATTTGCTATTTTTTTTTTTATGCTTTTTATGGGGAGAGGTTATTCCCAGATTGTTATATTAAAAAGTAACCCTTCCAATGCATATGCGGCATTACTTGCTTCACCATACCCTACAACTACAGGCCCTAATCCTACTGACATTTGCGGTGCTGCCTGGACCGGAGGAGGTTCGACAGGAGGCTGGAGAACTTTTTTTAAATTGAACGACAGTGCATTGGCAGGTATCATTATTGATTCAGCAATTTTGCAGCTATGGGCAGACCCAACTTCAGGATTGGGCTTTACGGGTACGCCAACTTACGGAACAAATAATACAAGTGTGCTTTACCGTGTTACGGCACCCTGGGCCACCACTATAAACTGGCTGACGATGCCCTCCTATACATCAACAGATTCTGTTATTCTCCCTCTAAGTACATCCACTACAGAAAACTACCTGCATATTAATGTGACTAATCTACTGAATGACATAGTAGCAAGTGGAAACAATTACGGCTTTATGTTTAAATGCAGACAAGAAACTTCAGCATATAATTCCATGATTTTTTATTCATCCAGCGCGGCAGATTCTACAAAACGCCCCCAGATTCTGATATATGGCCATCATAACGATAACCTGTTTTTCACAGGAGGTGATACACAGAGTTTTACCATTTGCGTCAATGAAACTGTAGTCTCATTCCCGATAAATACTTTTCTGTCATTTAATGATTCTGTAGCTGGCGTTGGCGATACCTTGAGTTTGTTGTCTCCCCCTTCACATGGAACAGCATTAGTATCCTATAATGCAACCGCAACCGGTGGAATAATTACTCCCTCCGGATTAACTTATACTCCGATTGGCGGTTATACAGGTACTGATGTTTTTAAAGTAAGGGTATCGGACGGGTTCTCGGCCGATACAACTACCATAACGGTTACTATAAATCCTTATCCAAATGCAGGGACCATTTCGGGCATAGATAGTGTGTGTCCCGGACAGACAGTAACCCTTTCTGAATCAGTATCAACAGGTTTCTGGAGCACAAGCAGTTTTACAATTTCAGAGATCAGCAGTTCAGGCGTGGCAAAGGGGCTCATTCCTGGAAAGGATACAATCGTTTATACTGTTGAAAACAGTTGTGGTATATCATCTGCTGTATTTCCATTTAAAGTACGCTCATATGCCGCCTGCCATACAGGAATAAATTCAATTCCTGTCGGCAACAATGGCATTGATATTTACCCGAATCCGGTGAATAATACTTTAAATATTTCTACTTCAGAAGGTATTGAGTCAATTACAATTACAAATCTTCTCGGCCAGTCGATTTACAAAAATGAATTTAATACAAGAAAAGCTGCTGTTGATGTTTCCAACTTTCCTTCAGGTATATATATGATAAGGGTTAATGGCACTGAAGTCAGGAAATTCATAAAGGAATAGTTTTGGTTTGGGTCTGGATCAATTGGGTGTAATTCTTATGGAACTATAAAGCAAATACCATGTATTATAGGTATAATAACCCGGGGATTAATAAAAATATTTTAGGTAAACCCATACCCTTAAAAATATAAAACTTAATTTGCCCACCTAAAAAAATCTATACTTGTTAAAGCAGCATATTGATGCCAAAGTTCGTTTCGACCAGCAGGTGGAAAATTCAAGCGCCTACGTTTTGCCTTTTATTGAGCAAACAAAGCCTTTGGCTTCCGGCACTACAATTCTTGAAGTGGGTACCGGTGAAGGAGGAGTACTTTTACCATTTATACAAAAAGGGTGTAAGTGTGTGGGGGTTGACCTTGCTGAGGCAAGAATAGAAATAGCAAATGATATTTTAAAAAGTGAAGTTGCAGGCGGACATGTAGAATTTCTTTGTCAGAACATATATGATGAGCAGTTTTTAAACAGGTTCAGCGCTTACTTTGATGTGATTATCCTTAAAGATGTTATTGAACATGTACCCAATCAGGAACAGTTCATTCCTTATCTGAAGAAATTATTAAAACCCGGAGGGCAGATATTTTTTGGTTTCCCACCATGGTATATGCCATTCGGAGGCCATCAGCAAACTGCACAGAAGAAATGGACCAGTGTACTTCCCTATTACCATATACTACCAAAGTTTTTATATGGAAGCATATTGAAAATAGCAGGAGAACACCCGGCTATTATTGCCGATCTGATGGAAATAAAAGACACCCAGATAACTATAGAACGTTTTGAACGTATTGTCAGGAGAAGCGGATTGAAAGTACTCAAAAAACAGCACTACCTGATCAATCCGATATACAAATATAAATTTGGCCTTAAGCCCAGAAAACAATGGGCCCCGCTTACATGGATACCGTATTTCAGGGATTTTGTAACAACCTGTGTTTATTATACTGTTGGGTAGGAAGAGGAGTACATCAATTAAATCAGGTTTTACAGATTATGTACTTTGCCTATCGCATGAAATTCTTTGCAGATACGGCATGGCTATTTTCTTCACATCAATACATTTTTCCAATATTTGCTGAATAATTTCTAATTTCAACCAAAATGAAGTCTTTATGAAACTATTAATGAAAATCGCCTTTTTACTGCTGTTTGTCTCAGGATTACAGTTTTCAAATGCTGCATTTGCCCAGGATGAGCATAAATGGGCAGAAAAGAGCGCAGACGGATATAAGTACAGATATGTAACCGGCGACCCTATGCAAACACGGTTTTACAAACTAAAAAACGGCCTTACAGTAATACTGAGCCCTACACATAAGGAGCCCAGAATGCATTTTTATATCGCAACGAAGGCGGGCAGCAAAACGGACCCTGCAGACCACACAGGTCTTGCCCACTACCTCGAGCATATGATGTTTAAAGGGACGCAGCATTATGGTTCGCTTAACTGGGCAGAAGAAAAACCATGGCTTGATAAAATCAATGATTTGTATGAAGAGTACAACCATACAAAAGACGAAGAAAAGAGAAAAGAAATATACCATCGTATAGATTCGGTATCAGGTATTGCAGCAAAATTTGCAATTGCCAATGAGTATGATAAGATGATGACTTCAATGGGTGCGAAAGGAACAAACGCATTCACCTCATTTGAACAAACTGTATATACCGAAGACATACCTGCAAACGCAGTAGATAAGTTTCTGAAAGTACAGGCAGACAGGTTTAGTAACCCTGTATTCAGGATATTCCATACAGAGTTGGAAGCCGTATATGAAGAAAAAAACCGGGGACTGGATAATGACCCAAGGAAAGTTTCAGAGCTGATGCTGGAAAATCTGTTCCTGAACCATAATTATGGTAAGCAAACAACGATTGGTACAATTGAACACCTCAAGAATCCTTCCCTGTTGGAGATCCGGAAGTATTTCGACACGTACTACGTACCTAATAATATGGGAATAATAGTGTCGGGAGATTTTGACCCCGATGCAATGGTCAAAAAAATTGAAAACTACTTCTCAGGCATGGAACAAAAGGATGTGCCAAAATATACTTTTAAACCTGAAGCGCCGATTAAGTCACCTGTAACTAAAGAAGTATTGGGGCCAGATGCCGAATTTGTTGCAATAGGCTATCGTTTGCCTGGTGTGCATGATAAAGAGGCGCTACTGGCCGACCTGGTGGGCCAGGTACTGACCAATGGAAGGGCAGGATTAATTGACCTAAACCTGGTAAAAAAGCAGAAATTGCTGAGAGCATCAGCAAGAGCCGATGTATTAGTTGATTATGGCTATATGAACCTGCAGGGAACACCTACCCTTGGTCAGAAACTGGAAGATGTAAAAAGCCTGATGCTGGGCGAAATTGAAAACCTGAAAAAAGGAAATTTCGATGATGACCTGTTGGTATCCATTGTGAATAATGCCAAGAAAGCAATGATGCAGCAAAGTGAAAAGTACAGTTCACGTGCATCAGCTTTAATGGGTGCTTTTACAGGAGAAGAAGACTGGCTGGATGACGTGGCTTATACAGACAAGCTTTCCAAGCTGACTAAAAAGGACATAGTTGCTTTTGCCAATAAATATTTTGGAGAAAATTATGTAGTTGTTTATAAGCGCAAGGGCGAAGATAAGAGTGTAATAAAAGTTGTGAAACCACCAATTACACCTGTAGAAACGAACCGGAATTCACAATCACCATTTGTTAAAGGTGTAATCTCGGCCCCGGTATCGCCTATTGAACCAGTTTGGGTTGATTATAATAAAGACATGCAGAAAGGTAATCTTGGCCCTGCCGAGATATTGTATGTACACAATGAGGATAACGGCTTATTCAGATTAGGTTTCCGGTATAAAATGGGTAGTTGGAATGATAAGAAATTATCTGTGGCTGCATCTTATCTGCAGTTCTTAGGAACCGATAAAAAAACCGCTGAAAATTTTTCGAAGGAATTTTACAAACTGGCATGTTCTTTCAGCATGAGGGTGGATAATGAATATACAACCCTCAGCCTGGAAGGGCTACAGGAAAATTTCGATAAAGCTGAGGCCTTATTGGAAGATCTTCTTACGAATTGTAAGCCAGATGAAGAAGCGCTGGCTTCATTGAAAAAAAGGGTGAGCAAGTCGAGGGGTGATGCAAAAAATAATAAAGCGGCTATTATGTCCGGCCTTGTAAGCTATGCACGTTATGGATCTGATAACCCTTTTAATAATGCCTTATCTGATGCTGAACTTAATGCACTTACCGGATCAGCGCTTACAGACCTGCTTCATAACATCTCCACTTACAGCCACAGGATTATTTATTATGGTCCTGCCACATTATCAGGGTTTACAACAGCACTGAAAACTGTGCATAAAATGCCTGTTATGTTCAGCCCTGTACCAGCGCCTAAGGTTTATACATTTACCACACAATCTGCAACCCAGGTGCTGTTTGCCGACTACGATATGGTGCAGAGCGAAATACGCTGGGTAAGGAATATTCCAGGTTACGATCCGGATAAGCAACCAACAATCAACATGTTTAACAACTATTTTGGTGGCGGTATGGGCTCACTGGTTTTCCAGACTATCAGGGAGAGCAAGGCGCTGGCATATTCTACTTATTCGAATGTGGCTACACCTGAAAAGAAAGAAGATCCTTACGCTGTCTATGCTTATGTGGGTTGCCAGGCCGATAAATTCAATGAATCCATCAAGGCAATGAATGAATTGCTGAATGACCTTCCATCGGTTGAGAATAATATATTGGCTGCAAAGTCTGAACTAAAAAAGAGCATTGAAACAGAGCGTATTACTGAGGACGATATCATAAATAATTACCTTGCAGCTGAAAGAAGGGGATTAAGTGAAGACATCCGTAAGCGGATTTATGAAAAAGCTGATAAGCTGACTTACACTGAACTGAAACAATTTCATGATGATAATATGGCCAATAAACCATTTACTTACTGCATCGTAGCATCAGAGAAAAAACTGAGCAAGGAGCAATTGGCCGGAGTGGGTGAGGTGAAGAAGCTCACACTTCAGGAGATATTCGGGTACTAAGCAGGTTTGTGAAGCAGAATTACTATTAAATATTGCGGCAACTGATATGACCCGGCAACTGTCTATAACTATCATTACTCCATGTTTCAATGAAAGTGATGTTGTGGTCAGGTTTCTGGAGCGACTGGAAAAGGCGTTGGCAACAATGCCTTTTTCCTTTAAAGTAATTGTAGTTAATGATTGTTCTACAGATGATACATTATTACAGTTGCATGGATTCCGGTTTACTAACAGCGCTATTGCACTTAAAGTAATTGATCTTCCCAATAATTGCGGCCACCAGGCTGCTATATACCAGGGATTTTTGTATGCCCGTACTTTGCCTTGCAATCACTTCATAGTTATGGATTCTGACGGGCAGGATGACCCTGAAGTTATTGCCGGTTTGCTGGAATTTAAGGAGGCTGATATTGTTCATGTGGTAAGAGGGAAGCGCCAGGAATCTTTATTTTTCAGAGGGAGTTACTGGCTCTATAAAAAGGCCTTTCTGTTTCTTACAGGCAAGCAGATGAACTTCGGCAACTTCTGCCTCATAAACCGGAGAGTGATGGAGGCTGCTATTGCTGCTGAATTCAATCATCTGCCTGCATTCCTGGCAAAGCAAAATGGGGAGAAACAATATGTAGTCGCAGCCAGGGGCAAGCGGATCGGGGGCAGTTCGAAAATGGGGTTCTTTAAGCTGTGTAATCATGCTCTTAAGTCATTTGTAGAATATTATAGGTCAAACAGGCTTTCAAAAATATCTGCAGAACTCTATAAGTAACAAACTATGACACTCAACAGGTTCCTTCCGATATACATTATCATCTTGTTTTTCGTAACCCTGTTGTTAAGGATAATACTCATTGGTTATTACAATAATAACCTGGGAGGGATAGAACTCAATGTAGTATATGGCATTCAGCGGTTATTGCTGGGGCAGCCATTGTATCAGGACCCCACAACTGGCAGTTTTGCTGTAATACAATATACTCCACTGTATTATTACCTGATAGCGGGTATTGCAAGGGTTGCTGGCATAAAGGCATCAGATGTTCAATCTGTTTTTGAGCTATGCCGTACTATAGCATTGGTTTTTAACCTGCTTACAATCGGGGTTTGCGCAGTGGTTATACGTACAATGGGTTTTAACTGGTTAAAATCAATTACTTTTTCATTACCTCTATTAATGGCGCTTACATCGCACTACTATACCCGAGGCGATAGTATGCACCTTTTTCTGTTTGTGGCTGCCATTTGGGCTTTTATCAGCTATACCAGAAAAAATGCCGTCCTCTATATTATCCTGGCTGCACTGCTTACCGCGGGTTGCTTTATGGTTAAGCAAAGCGGGTTGCTATGTTTCGGCATAACAGGTTGCTACATTTTATTTATTGAGCGACGCTTCTTGGCTGCAGTTATTTATACAGCCTCTGCTATTCTGTTTTCGGGCCTGCTGGCGATTATCTTTATTGGCGCAGGTAATATGCACCTGTTTTACCTGAATGCATGGCTAGGCCTTAAAAACGGCATTGACGTGAGTTTCCTGTATTCCATGTTCATCAGCCAGTTCTTCCTTGATTTAGTTCCGTTTTACCTGCTGGGAGGAGTGATGGCCTGGTTTGCTATTAAAAAAGTACCCGATAAAACCTACCGCATTCTGGCAGCAGGGGCAGCGCTTTCGTTTATGTTTGCGGTAGTTACCGGATTAAAGAAAGGCAGCAGTAACAACTATTTTACCGAGTTCCTGATTCTGGTAATGCTGGCGTTACCTTATTTTGTGCAGTATGCCAACGAACAAAAATTATCCTTCCAGTTAGCCAAATATAGAATCTCTATTTATCATTTTGCAACAGGTGTTTTGATCATCCTTATCACTTCCAAAACGATTGGTTTTTTCAGTGCGGTATATATAGAAAAGGGATTCAAAAACTACCGGGAGGAATACGTCAGAGACTTATTGCTGTATGATTATTTCAGGCAATCACTGCATATTCGGCCCGGCGAAAAAATATTCTTTACAGAGCGGCGTTTTCTGGATAATCTATTTATTGAATATGCTATAATGCCCACCAAGGATGTAACTACACTGGTGTATATGGCCAATAAAACCACCTACAATTATTTCGGGTTTATTAACGGCATGAATACCGGTATGATAAAATATATTGTTACCGATGAGCGCCGTGATGATATCAATATCTGCAGTGATACCCTGCCGTTTGTGCATTTCGATACCATGAAATTTAAGTTAGTTACAAAGGTTTCGGGATACTGCATTTATCAGTATTCGGGGGTGTAGATTTCGTTAACTTAGATAATCAGGCAGGCTTGCCGATGTAAATTTTTATAGTCCGGTAACCCAGGCTGGCAGTATCTTCAGAACGGATACCGAGTAATGAAGCAGCGCTGCCATGGTTCACTGCTATTTCCAGATAGCCACTAGTATTAAAGCGGCACAAAGCACCACCCCTGGTAGCATCGTTATAGTTATTGCTGATGGTAGTGATATCGGCCAGCCGCATCATTCTTATACTGAATGGCCTGCCGTTTAAGAGCTTCTCAAATTGCTGCCTGGTAATATCCAATACTACATTATCGTACCTGTCAGTGCCGAGAATACTGCATTCGATACAATCATTTAACAGAACCGGCTGAGACGGGAGGGGAGCTACCAGGAATGGACCAGGCTGGTAAGGTATTGGGTTGCCGCTGTTAATGGCTGCTGCCACATTGCCAACCATTTGAACCCATTCGCCAAAAGTAAAATGGCCGGTGAATTCATGACACAACCATGTTTCATATTGGGCATCGGCAAAGGCAAGGGGCAGAATGCCATTATCGGGTGCAATAAACCAATGGCCCTCTTTGCGGGCAAGCATCAGGCGGTGATGGTGGCCAGCCCTTACATCGACCATGATGATATGAACTGTGCTGGCAGGATAATGCAAGCAGGCAGAGTGCAGTATCAGGGCGGCCTGGCGAAGATCGCCAACAGAAACATGGTGTGTAATATCTGTAATTACAACGCCGGTTACAAAGCCAGATAATGCAGCCTTTGTAACCGACAAGGATGGACTTGCAGTACCAAGATCAGAAAGTAAAGTGATGATTAAATTAGCCAAGGATTTTATTGATAAAAGCTAAATTACAAATTACGGGGGAGATATCTTTCGGAATATGCATTAATCACCTTTACCAGTATATGCATTAAGAGTTCGGCTTGTAATGTTCTATACCACTTTTTATGGCGTATACGGCAAGGCCGACCCGGGTTTTTATTCCCAGTTTATCGAAGAGGGCATCCCTATAACCTTCTACTGTGCGACTGCTGCAGATCATTTTATCAGCTATTTCGCGGTAGGTGAGCTCCTGGGAACAGTAGCCGAGAAATTCGATTTCCCGGTCGGTGAAATGGATATTTACCGGGCTGTGCATTTTATCATCGCCAAGGTTGAGGAATATTTTACTGGCCACCCAATCAGGGAAATAGTGGCCTTTGGCTACCAGTTCGTCCAATGCTATTTTAAGCTGCTCGGGGCGGTTATTTTTAAGGAGGTATCCTTTGGCGCCCGATTTGATCATGCGGATTACCGATACATCATCGTTCTGCATAGAGAGCGCAATAACCAGGACTTCAGGATGGTTTTTTTTGAGCCATTGGGCAGTTGCAAAGCCATCCATGACCGGCATGGCAATATCGAGCAGCACTATATCGGGGATATTTTTAGGCACCTTAAACTGTTCAATCATCTCTTTGCCATGCTCGGCTATATAAAGCACCTTGTAGCTGGCGTAACTGTTGATTACATTGGCCAGTGCGCCTGATACCATGTGGTGATCGTCGACAATTACTATGCTGTAATCCATACTAACTAAAGTTTAACCTGGTTGCCGGAATTAAAATATCTAAAGTAGTACCCTTATTGATAATACTGCCAAACGAAAACTCAGCGCCTATCATCTCTGCCCGTTTTTTCATATTCATGAGGCCTATGCCATGGTCTTTTTTGTCCTTTACTGCCTCCATATCGAAGCCCCTGCCATCATCGTGCAAATGAACGGCGAGGCCGGCAGCATCGTAGCTGAAGCGAAGCTCAATATTTTTGCACTCTGAATGTTTCAGGCTGTTTTGAATAAACTCCTGGATGATGCGCAGCATAAAGTTCTTAACGCTGCTGGAGACCGTAAAATCATCTTCATTGCAGGTCCAGGCAACTGTGCCCCTGTTGAGTGCATTGATACGGCTGCACTCAGCTTCTATCTGCACAAGGAAGTCGGCCATTTCGGCCTTTTCATCGGTAAGACTGCGGGAGAGGCTGCGTAGTTCGGCCAGCGACTTATCGATGATTTTACCTACATCGGTTACCCGGTCGTTGACAGCAGGGCACACATTATCGTAGGCCACCTGGTAGGCGGAAATGGAAGCCACAGTGAGTAACTGGCCTATATTATCGTGTATCTCGCGGCCAATATCCTGCATGGTTAGCTGCTGGATCTCGAGTTTTGAGTTAAGGAGTTCCTGGGCATGTTGCTCGCGGAGCAATGCCTTTTCTTTTTCACTGATCAACTTGCGCTGCGTGTATTTGAGGAAGAATATGATGATGCCTCCAATGAATACAAGCAAGATCAGGCTGAAGATGAATACGAAGATTGCGAGTTCGGTCTGCCCCATATAAAACTAAGTGCGAACATAAGGTACATTATGCTATCTAATATATCTGATACATCAGTGTAGATAATATTTAATTTGTGGTAATTGATTGCAAGCGTGTTTCGTAATCCGTAATAGGGTAGGCTTCCCAGATAAAATATCATTAAACCAATGCCAATCCAAAACATCCTATTTTGCCGGTAGTTCAAAATTGCTTCACTATTGGTAAGCTCGATAAAAAATGATATAATCAGGATCAATAATAAAAGATTGCCAATACTATAGGAAATTGATTCAAAAAAGAATTTATGCTTTGAAAAATATAGAAAGTCAATCAGGAGACTTACAAGATATATTCCCATTAAAATAATTGACAATCTTTTATTAGATATTGTGTCAGAAATCTTATAAAAAAGCCAGAAGAAGAAACTGAACTCTACTGGTATTACAAGGTAGTTATAATACAATACATTATATGTTTGTTCAACTTTGCTGTTTTCAATGAAATTGCCAATAAAATCCAGCAGAAAAATCAATACCAAATATATTGAAAACCACTGAAAAGTTGTCCCTTTGACCTTACTGAAATACAACAGCCCAAACAAAGCAGCAATAGCCTCGCTACAATATAGTATTATTAAACAGATACTCATAGTGATCAATGAACTGGTGGCCAATTGCTAAAGGTGAATGGATTGCTTTGACCCGTTTGATCAGTTAAGTCAGAAAACATCATAAATGTAGCCCCAGAATTTTGCCAGTATGCTGGTGCTGTATAGGGCGGGGGCCTCAAGCCACCATGATTACGCGCAGGTATCATTGCAGGAAAGGAGCCTGAAGCTATGTGGAGTGTGTCAAAAATTGAGGACCCCGGACAGGTGAAACTAGCGGCATCGAAATCAACCTCTAGATTCGAGTTAATATCGTGATATGTAGGCACCATCAAGAGAGTATGCTTCCCAATCAAATCTTGTGCATCGGCTGAACTAAACCCATAGGCCAGAACACCAGGGATATCTGCAGGATATTCACCAAAATATATTCTAATTCCGAGATCTGGACAGCTAGTGCAATTGCCATTATTTGAGAGCGTTTCAATTGTTTTAATAAACGATTTTAAGTCCTGTAGATTGTACCATGCTGACCTCGAGTCAATAGTAAGCCCCTCGGGATCAGTAATGGTAGACATGTTTAAACAAGAATTAGAAAAAGGAAAAACCTCCCTATTTACAGCTTTCCAATGATGTTCGCGGTAATTTTGAACAAGTTGCGCTGCGAGTTTAATATCCATGAATGGATATGGTGCACATGCATCTGGGTAGCAAGTCGGGCATGAAGGCGCCTTTCTTGTCATACACAATTTAAGTTCCTGAGATAATGCCTGATTCTGTCGCCATAATATGGCTAAGGCTGCCGAACTTATTATTATTATTACGATGATAATAATGATGTTCCTGTTCATTTTTTGCTGGTTTTTAAAAGTTAAGAATGAATTTCTAATCTAAAGTAGTAATAGAGTTGAATTTCTCATAATGGTTTTTGCTAATTACTAGCTAATGGAGCATGAATTGGAACTTAAACTATTGCCAACACTGAATTATACAATAATAATACAATACTAAATTACCGTTGTTTAACGGTACAAACTTCCAAAAACAACGGGGTAAAAAATACCGTTGGTTTCATATTCAGATTCAGCTATATAGCTCTTCTGAAAGTTTCTAAGCTACCACACCTTTGTACCAGATTCGGAACACGAAAAAAAGTTGCTCAGAATCAATGATACTTTCCGGAAAAGGTATTGAAGGAAGAAGCAGAAAATCCTGAAGAGAGTATGCACCCGGTAGCTGAAAAGGGTATAGAGTAAGCAAATTATTGAATAAATAGCTTAAACAATGGAAAACATCACAGTATCACCAGTACCATGCCCTGCGCCATTCAACACAACACTTGATGCCGCAACACCACAGGTAGTAAATTCTGATTTCAATGCAGCCCAGCTGGCCAACTACCAGGGAGCTCTTAATTACACCGGTAACAACAAAGCATATGCCCACACCTTTATATGGAAACCCAATACCTGCTGCTGTGTGATAACCAGCGCCACACTCACCGTAAAATTGAAGGCGCTTGAGGGCGGCGTATCGACAACCAGTTCAGATTGCGGTAATGACCTTATAAGTATTGTAGGTTTTGGCGGTATAGGTTTGATAACATCAGAAAGGGTTTACAGTTCTGTAATACCACCCTTCCCGGTAAACACAATTGTTACCAAGACTTTTACTATTCAAGGCAGCGCCCTAAATAAATTGAACACAGAGCATACCCTTAGCTTTTTTGTGGAAAATGACAGTTCGGTACTCTCTGCCACACTGCAATTGTCAGGTTGCTGTTTATCGAAATAGGAGCGGAAATGCATCTACAATATTGTGTATTGCTGATTTGCGAGCTGCACATTTATTAAAAACGTAAAAGGCAAAACCACTTTTTCGCAAGTGGTTTTGCCTTTTTTGATTTTATCAGAAAATCTATTGTTACCGGCTTCTGATGGTATTTTACCCTATCGCCTGTTCCAGATCGGCAATCAGATCATCAATGTCTTCTATGCCTACGCTGAGCCTTATCAGTGAATCAACCAGCCCGTTCTTTACCCTGTCTTCCCGTGGTATTGAGGCATGGGTCATAGTGGCGGGGTGGCCTATCAGTGATTCTACTCCGCCCAGTGATTCGGCCAGTGCAAACAGCTGTGTTTTTTTCAATACTGCAAGCGCTTCGTCAAGGTTATCATTCTTCAGGGTAAAGGATATCATTCCACCGTATCCGCGCATCTGCTTTGCAGCTATGTCGTGGTTCGGATGGTCTTCAAAGCCTACCCATAGCACTTTACCTACCTTAGGGTGATTGCGCAGATAATGGGCAATAGCCTTACCATTTTCGCAATGCCGCTGCATACGCACATGCAGTGTCTTTATACCCCGCAGCACCAGCCAGCAATCGTGCGGGCCAGGCACCGCACCGCAACTGTTTTGTATAAAACGCAGGCGCTCTTCCAGCCCAGCATCATTCATTATTAGCGCACCATGCACCACATCGCTGTGGCCGCCCAGGTACTTGGTGGCTGAGTGCAACACTATATCTGCGCCCAGGTCGAGGGGAGTCTGCAGATAAGGTGATGCAAAAGTATTATCGCAAACCAGTATCAGGTTGTGTGCCTTGCAGATGGCAGCCGAGGCGGCAATATCAATCACATTCAGCAAAGGGTTGGTAGGTGTTTCTATCCATACCATCTTTGTATTGCTGTTGATGTAGCTGGTAATATTGCTGGCATCCTGCATGCCTATGAAATGAAACCTAATTCCGTAGTTGGCAAACACCTTGGTCATTACCCGGTATGTGCCGCCATACAGGTCGTTGGATACGATCACCTCATCGCCGGGAGATAATAATTTTATCACCGCATCGGTAGCAGCCATGCCACTGCCAAAGCAAAGTCCGAACTTACCGTTCTCAATAGCTGCGAGTGCATTCTGCAGCACAGTACGGGTAGGGTTTTGGGTGCGGGCATATTCGTAGCCTTTATGGTCGCCCGGCCCTGCCTGCACATAGGTAGAGGTTTGGTAAATGGGCGTCATTATGGCCCCTGTAGTAGGGTCGGGATGCACACCGGCATGAATCAGTTTGGTATTGAGCTTGTAATTTTTATCAGCCATGAGCTATCAGTAATTTAAGATGTTTGCAAAATTATCCGTTTAAAATCAATAAACATTCTTTTCATAGCTTTTGTTGCTGAATATACTCACCGAACAAACTCAATTTCCTGGCATCAGCCGGATTAAACAAAAACGGCTGCACATCTTTTGCCATTTCCTGCATATTAATTGCTGCACATCTCGCCAGTACCGCTTCTTTTAATGCTCCAGGTGTTGCTATATTGACTTTTTGCCTGAGATAGTCGTAATTGGGCTTTTCCACCAGCGATAAAAGAAATACTACATCATAAAAATCCCTTCCTTTATTTCTGCTCCTGTTCAGAATTGCATAAAACTTCTGGGCGAGCAATATATCCAATGGGGTAACGTTTATCTGTGTGAAAATATCAAACCGGTTCAGAATATACTGTTGAGGTTCAAATTCAAAATGCTGCGGTTCGGTATCCAGTTGGATCAATATTTTTTCTTCACTGTATCCCGATAATCCTTCTTTAAAAAGCAACTCAGGAAAACGGATGTAGCAATGGTACGCGCCTTTAAATACGGTCTTCATATCTACTTCATAACCTTCCAGTTCAAACTGTTTTTTTATTAATCCGGCTATCTCAGTAAATGTAGCTTCATCTAATCCCGTATTGTCAAAATCCAGGTCTTCCGAAAACCGGGTATTGCCGTGAACAATACGCAGGCAGGTGCCACCTAAAAAGCAGAGTTGGCGGGTATATTCGCTGTCAAAAATTATCTGTAGCAATTTATGCTGCAGGTACTCCCGCAAAATAAACTGTCTGAATCCTTTCAGATGTTCCGGATAGCTTTTTTCTATTTCATTCAATAACATCATCTGCTAAAAACGATTTAAAAATCTTAATACGCCGGTTAAGAGCCTTACTGTTTAATACCTTGGCATAGTGGTCAAATTTTTCCCAGTCAATATCTTTTGTAGCTGCAATATTCAACCTTAGTGCAGCTAAATCTTCCTTATCGCTGATGCCGGGAGTTAGGTAAAGATAATCAAGAATCGCTTTTTCTTTTTCGGCAAATAGTATGGGTATATCCCCTTCACGAATGACTTTATAACCAAAAAAACCAGATGGTTTCAGGCTCCTGCAATTGTAACTTCCCGCTTCAGTGTCATATTGCTGCGATTTCATGGTTGTAACAGCTTGTACTGTAAAAACAGACTCGGGAATAAGGTTGTAACAGGATAATGCTGTTTCCATCGAAACATAGGAGGGCCTGACAAGGCAATTACTGATCCTGAAATATAAAGATTCACTCCGTTCAGTTTCAGTTAGCAGATACCATTTATTGATCAGTTTAAGTACATATCCCTTGTCCTGCCATTCTGCAAGTCTGCGCGAATCAAAATCGGGGAAGCGTTTCACGATATCTTTTGTGGAAAAGACTCTGAAGGGTAGCATACTCTTTCTGAATTCGAGGTAGTTCATTTGTTTCTTATAATTGTTATTTTTAACAAAAATAAGAAACAAAATGACAAAAATGGCGTTATTTTAATTCGATTGGCTATGACTTCAAGGAATAATCTCCGATAAATGAAAAGCTGTTTAATATTTAAGAGCACCTGAAATATCTGTTACCTCTTCAAAATGCACATAATTCATTAGCCTTGATTTTATGCCCAAAAAAGATTCAGGTTTAAATAAAAATAACCCGCCATTTACCCGATGGCAGTTATACCCATTGCTAACATTTAGGACATAAGATGACGATAATGACTGAAATTAAGCCTGCTTCTTAGGTGGCAACGCAAATGCAGTGGCTTCATGCTCAAAATTGCCATTGTGTGAGCCATCACAAAATGGTTTGTTCTTGGAATGTCCGCAACGGCACAATCCAATTACATTTCTGCCTGCCAGATCATACGCTGTGCCACTTCTGTCTACAATTTCGAAATCACCTTCAATTTTTATTGAACCGTTGTTGTTGATGGTTATTTTGGTACCTGCCATTATAAAAAATATTAGATTGCAATACTACAATTGTTTCAGGATGTTTCGCTCTTTTTCTGCAAATAATCCTATAGCAACATCACTCCGTGAAATTACTTAGGAACGATGATTTAATAAGTTCCTTACTTATTATATTCTGTCATTGCCTTGCCCAAGCCCTGCGTGGCAAAACATTCTATGGCATCAACACTTTTAAGCAGTGTTTCCTTTACAGCAGGCACCTCCGATGGTTTCCATTTACCCAATACAAACTGCACCTGCATACCTTTAGGGAAATCGCTACCAATACCGAACCTGAGCCGCTGATATTTCTCGGTCATTAAGGTTTGCTCTATACTTTTCAGGCCGTTATGACCGGCGCTGCCACCTGATCCACGCAGACGGATAGTTCCCAGCGGCAAAGCCAGTTCATCTACCAGCACCAGCATTTGCTCCATGGGTATTTTTTCTTTGTCCATCCAATACTTTACGGCCTTGCCGCTGAGGTTCATAAAGGTGGTAGGCTTGATCACGATAAAGGTTTTCCCTTTCCATTTTACTTCAGCTACAAATGCATGACGGTCCAGGTTGTAGGCCCCGCCATGCTTTATAACAAAGGTATCGGCCACTTCAAAGCCTATATTGTGGCGGGTAGCATCATATTCGGCGCCGATATTGCCTAATCCGACTATAAGGAATTTCATTATTTATGGTTAACGGTTATTGAATAGCATGGGAATGAATGACATAAGAAATGATAATTTATGCCATGTCTTATTGATATCTATTCCAGCGCATGCAGTGCTATCCTGTTACCCTCTGTATCCAGTATCAGCGCCCAATAGCCAAGGTCGAAAGTTGCGGCAACAATGGTTTTATTCTGCAGCAATTTCCCTCCTGCCGGTATTACACGGTCTATTACTTTCTGTATACGGGGTTCACAATTCAGATAAATCAGGGGGCCATGGGTAGAGGGGGTATAATATTCCGGGTCATAAACTATTGAGCCTCCGCGGCCATCTTCCTCCCTGTCCCACTCAAAATAGCCAATACGGGTATTCCCCCAGGTTTGTTCTTTCATGGAGAAATCAAAAAGTGTTTCATAAAATTTCTTTGCCCTGTCAAAATCATTCACGGGAATTTCAAACCAGTTGATTGCACTCTTCTTAGCCATACATAATTCTGTTTTCGGTACTAATTTACTAACAAAAACAATGCCAGAATTATTTTATAAAAAATGCCGATCCTGACTAAAGACAGTTCCCGTTTTTTGACGATGCTGTTAGTAATACGTACCTTTGCGCCACAAAATTTCAGAATTATGACTTTGGAAGCAGAAACACTGACGTTAAAAAAAGAAAACGGCATTATGTCTTACGATATCAAAACAGTAACCATTATTGGTTCGGGTACTATGGGAAATGGTATCAGCCATGTATTCGCACAATGTGGGTTTAATGTCCATATGATGGATATCAACCAGGTAGCGCTCAACAAAGCGCTGGCTACCATCGGTAAAAATATGGACCGCCAGGTGAGCAAAGGCACCCTGAGCGAGGCAGACAAGCAGGCAGCAATGTCGAAAATCAGTACTTATACTGATATGGCTGAAGCTGTTGCTGAATCCGATCTGGTAGTAGAAGCAGCTACCGAAAATATTGAGCTGAAGCTCAACATTTTCCGCCAACTCGATGAGCATTGCCCTGCGCATTGCATACTGGCATCCAATACTTCTTCTATATCGCTTACCCGCATCGCCTCAGTTACAAAGCGTCCGGGAAAAGTAATCGGTATGCATTTTATGAACCCAGTGCCTGTAATGAGGCTTGTGGAAATCATCAATGGCTACGGTACCGACAGGGAAGTTACACAGACCATCGTTAAACTTTCAGAAGAACTGGGCAAAGTGCCTTGCGTGGTTAACGACTATCCAGGTTTTATCTCTAACCGTATCCTGATGCCACTGATCAATGAGGCTGTTCTTGCACTACAGGAAGGTGTTGCCGGCATCACCGAAATTGATACTATCATGAAGCTGGGTATGGCGCACCCAATGGGTCCGCTGCAGCTGGCTGACTTTATTGGCCTTGATACCTGCTACTCCATTATGCACGTACTGCACATGGGCTTCGGCAACCAGAAATATGCACCTGCTACCCTTCTGGCCAATATGGTTCAGGCAGGCTACCTGGGTGTAAAATCGGGCGAAGGTTTTTATAAATACACACCAGGAAGTAAAGAGCTGGTTGTGAGCGATCGTTTTGTGAGCAGGAAATGGGATTAATGGATTAATCCATCACAAGTTTTCAAGCTTAAATTATATTATAACAGGGTTGGTTTTCCGGCCCTGTTTTTTTGTGGTTGTTATAGAATCACACCAAAATAAAAGGCGCCTGAAGAGGCGCCCTTTACGGAAATCTAAAAATCGGGCATTTCCATTTCCATTAAATTTCCATCAAACACACACCATGCAGGAAATGCAAAAAGTATAGTTCAAATACCGTGCCTGAATTGCTGTATTTCAAAAATTTAACAATCGGGAGAAAGCAAACAGTTTAAAACCTCCACCTGATACCCACGGTTTCGGGGAAATAAAGCAGGTAGAAATGGTTGTTTTCACTGCCATAATGCTGGTCGCTGGTTTTGATGGATGCATACCGCATTGCCAGATCAAGATTCAGCCCAAGACGGGGCACAATGTAGTAAGTGATTCCCATCTGTATACCAAAAGTATGCCCGGAACCTGCAGCATAATCGTATTTCGACATATAGCTGAAAGAAGAGTCAGGGCTGATACCATACTTTGTGTATGCAAGTGAGCCATCATTCATAGTCTGCATCAGTCCAAACTGTGCGCCGAAATAAATATTAGCCTTGTTATAGGTATTATACCTGGTGTATAAAGGGATCACATAATTGAGGGCTACCGATTCATTGAACGCGTGCCTGGCTTCGAGGAAAGTTATTTCGCGCTGCTGCAATGGCTGGCCATAAAGATCAGTAAGATTCCAGGTACCATAACTCACCCATTTCCTGGTGCCCAGATCTACATTCATCATCCAGCGTGGATTAATGTAATAATCCAGACGTACAGAAAAATCCGGTACGGTATTAGTCCGGGTTCCCTGATAATTTATTGCAGGGCCTAACGGCCTGGTATACCCGGCAGTACCATAATTGACACCCACTTCCCAAAGATAATCGGGAGGCAGATTTTGCGCAAACACACCACCCGCGAAGGCCAGAAAAGTAGCCGCGGTGAGTAAAAATGCCTTCATATTGTTAGCAATTTTTAGAAATTAGTTTCAAATCTAAGTAAATTTTGGCTTGAAAGAAAGTAATTGAATAAAAATACCCCTGAAATACTATACTTTCTTTAATAACTATGTGTCCATTTGATAAATTAAGCCACAATTGCACCTGCCAGATTTTGAATCACATTTGATTTCAGGAATAATTCAGGAATGGTCTTTTCTCACACGAGCAATATAGAATGTGATCCATTTTATTTCGTTTCGTAAAAAGAATATTATCAGAAAATATCGATACTTAGTGATGTTGATTAAATAAAGTACACCATTAAGGATAAATTCTGTAATTGAGTTCAGGTATTTTGCAATGGTAAGATATTCGTTTGGGGTCCAGTTCTGATTTATCTATTTTGATCCCTGTTTGATATTCTTTAAGGTTTAATCGGACTACTACAGAGAGTCCCGTTTCGGTTGATGTTTGTTCAATTAAATGTTTAACGGTCTGATAATTTGAAAACACTACGCCTTCCATTGCTCTATGAATTTGACTAAACAAAAGATGTTCAATAGGATTCCATTTCGAGCAATACGG
>CAIVEH010000089.1 GCA_903904855.1 uncultured Bacteroidota bacterium
CATGGCTATACTTTCCAGGTCTTGCCAATAATGAATTTCCTTATCTTTCAATACTATTTTATCTTCATCAATAACCAACTTCGGGGAATTTAAATAATACATTCGCAGGCAGTCAATTGAAAAATAGATAACAACAATTGCTGGCAGGAAAAGAAAATAATCGCCTGAGCTGATAATTTCTGAAACTATAATTACCATTATAAATGGGAGAATTATACATGACAAAAGCGTAAACGCCATTGTAGCCGAAATTCTTCTTCTTGATTGTATTGTTTTCAAGTCTTTCATTATTCCTTCACTTTTATCACCTGAACCTTTTTATCAATAATCATCTGGTTAAAAGCTTTGAGGTCTTCACCTACTATTTTTTTCAATTTATCCAGTTGCACATCAGTCTCAGTGCTTAGCTCACTGAATGCATCCTTTACCTGCTGTGTTGGTGCATTATTACCACTCGAGGCTATATTATAAAGTGCAGCCATCCGGTCATTGAGCCGCATCGGGTAGTTGAGGATGTCCTGGCCAGCCTTGGCCTTCGTCTGATAAAGTGCCTCTTCAATGGTAGTCATTCTTTTATTGATACTGTCTGCAATCGGCTTAAGCTCTTTGGCACTTATAGTATCAGCCTTACCAATAAGGTCATTTATCTGGTTTCGCAGACTTCTTATATTCTTTACTCCCTTCTGAATGTCGTTAAACTTATCGCGCACCTTCAGCAGGAAGTCTACCTGCTGCTGATATTCTTCATCACTCACTTTGTAATTGGGGTCACCCTTTACAACAAAGTTCACATCCATTGTATCCTTGCCATACTTTACCCTGGCGCTGTACTTGCCAGGCGCAGCTTTCGGGCCTCCAGCACTGCCATTCCACAGCACCATACCTTCTATCTTTTCGCCAGGCTCGTACTGCATATCCCACACCAGCCGGTTCATTCCGTTCACGAAGGTTATCTGGTCCTTTTTCTCTTTGGCATCCTTGGTAAATGTTTTTACTGCCTTACGTTGTCTGTCATAAATTGTTACTTTTACTTCCGATGAATCATTTACATCTTTCAGGTAATAATTGATCACCACTCCATTTGGCGGGTTCATACCGCCATTCTGGATATTTGAGTCCACATATCCATGCATCCTGTAGGCATCATTAACAGGAAAAACAAACAATTTCCTGTTCAGGCAATCCTCTTTATTATTCTGAACAATGGTAAGGTCATCGAGTATCCAGAATGAACGGCCTTGTGTAGCCACAACCAGGTCGTTGTTTTTTATTGTCAGATCGGTAATAGGAACGACAGGAAGGTTTAGTTGAAATTTCTTCCAGTCTGCCCCGTAGTTATAACTGATGTACATGCCATATTCGGTACCTGCATACAGCAACCCCGGCCGTTTATGATCGGCCCTTACCACACGTGTGAAATGCATTTTATCAATGCCATTGGTTATGAGTTTCCAGGTCTTGCCATAATCCTCAGTCATGTAGAGGTAGGGTGTATAATCATCCAGTTTATATCGGGTTCCGGCAAAGTAAGCTGTGCCTTTTTTGAACGGATCAGTCTCTACACAGTTCCACATCATCCATTTGCCTGCATCTGGTGGCGTTACATTGTCCCAGTTCTTACCACCATCCTTGCTAACAAAAATCAGGCCATCATCGCTGCCTGTCCACAGCAGGTCTTTTTCTATGCCCGACTCAGCAGCTGTGAAAATGGTGCAATAATATTCTGCTGTAGTATTGTCTTTGGTAATAGGCCCACCGCTGGGCAATTGTTTGGTCTTATCATTGGTAGTAAGTTCTGGGCTTATTTTTTCCCAGCTCTGGCCTTCATTTTCTGAGGAAAATAAATGGTTTCCTGCTGCATAAATCTTCTTTGGGTTATTGGGAGAAAAAAATATCGGAAAGTTCCACTGAAAGCGGTATTTCTGAGCGTCGGCTCCTACACCTATCGGCACATCGGGCCAAACATTTATTGCCCGGTTTTCACCAGTTTTATGGTCAAGCCGGGAGAGGTAGCCAGCATAGTTGCCACCATAAACTACTTCCGGGTTCAGCGGATCAGCTACAACATAACCGCTCTCAAAACCTGCTGTCGAGCTCCAATCTCCTTGAGTTATTCCGCCGCCATAGGTGCGGCTCTTGATCCTAACTGTGCTGTTATCCTGCTGTGCGCCTAAAATGTGGTAGGGGAAGGCATTATCTGTACTCACCCTGTAAAACTGCGCTGTCGGCTGATTGTGGCAGCTGCTCCAGTTGGCCCCGCCATCAAAACTGATCTGTGCCCCGCCATCATCTGCCAGTATCATGCGGCTCCCGTCATCCGGATCAATCCACATATCGTGGTGGTCGCCGTGGGGTGTGCCTATTCCATGAAATGATTTTCCGCCATCGCTGCTCTTCATCAGACCCACATTTGGGCAATATACAAGGTCTTCATTTTTGGGGTCAACAATAACCTTGTTGAAGTACCACGACCGCTGCCTTATTTCATTGTCCTGGCTCTCCATCGACCAGGTTTCACCCGCATCTTTGCTCATGTACAGGCCGCCCTTTTCATTTTCAATATTGGCAAACACTTTTTCGGTATTTGAGGGTGCTACTGCAACAGATACAATACCCCATATGCCTTTTGGCAGCCCTTTATTGGCCGATATATTCACCCATGTTTCACCGCCATCTGTGCTTTTGTAAATGCCGCTGCCTTCGCCACCGCTTTCCATGCTGTAAGGTTTACGGATCACATGCCACATACCTGCATAGAGTGTCATTGCATTGCCAGGGTCCATTACAAGATCACTGCAGCCGGTAAGATTATTTACATAAAGCACCCTTTTCCAGTTTTTGCCGCCATCAATAGTTTTATAAATTCCCCTTTCTTCGTTAGGGCCAAACAAATGCCCCATAACCGCCACCAAAACTATATCTGGATTTTTTGGGTCAATAACTATCCTCACTATATGCCTGCTGTCCTTTAGGCCAATATTCTTCCAGGTGCGCCCACCATCACCCGTGCGCCACATACCATGCATTCCCTCCGATACATTACTGCGTAGTGTGTTTTCCCCTTCACCCACATAGATTACCGACTCATCGCTCATCGCCAAAGCTACAGCACCTATGCTCCCACCGAAATATTTATCCGAGATATTTTTCCAGTTACTTCCGCCATCCGAAGTTTTCCATACCCCACCACCAGTAGCTCCGAAATAAAACTCATTCTTCTTCTTATAACTGCCACATACCGCTCCACTGCGCCCACCGCGGAATGGCCCGACAAGTCGATAATGGGTAGTACTGAAATAAACTGAATCACTGTAATCAAATGTATTTGAAACGGGTTTGGATTTCTTTTGGGCAAAAGAAGGGATTAGTATTAACAGTAAGGCTAGTAAGGACAGTAGTTGTTTCATAAATATAGTAATGTCCTTAAAAGTAGGGATTTGGTTGGAGAATTTAAGAAAATGAAAAATGTGGTTATTCTATTCGAAAGGGTGTGAATCTGGCATAAATAAAAATGCATGAAATGTAAATAAGTAATCCAACCAGGAAAACAGTCAACATTGATATGCCATAAGAATCTTCTATCTTTTTAATGAAAATGGATAGAATAGTCAATATTGTTCCTGCTATGAAATTGAAAATTATCAACAAGGAAAAAGTATACATAATTGTTCCCGGAAGATCTCTGTAACCTGGGCTGAAAGCACAAAAGAAGGTCAGCATTCCTGCGAACAGCATTGTATTACCACCCAGAACTATGAATAGTGGTTTCCTTTTATAGATAAATAGTGGGCTAATTTCCATTCAGCATAAATATCAGACTAAATTAAGCAAATGGATTAATTATTCTGCTATTTTTGTAACCATCGGTTCGCCAAATATTTACCCAATATGCTTTTCAACTCCCTGGCATTTTTTCTGTTTTTCCCTGTCGTTACTATTATTTACTTCCTGTTGCCACATAGGTTTCGTTGGATCCATCTGCTGTTGTCGAGTTGTGTATTTTACATGGCCTTTATTCCTGTTTATATCTTCATACTTTTCTTTACAATTATCATCGACTACATTGCTGGTATTGTTATAGAAAATGCTGAGGGCCGGAAAAGAAAGCTATTTCTGATAGTGAGCCTGATCTCCAATATCGGCGTGCTGGCGGTTTTTAAATACTACAATTTCTTTGCCGATAATTTTAACGGACTGCTCTCCAGCTCCGGCACGTCACTGCCCTTGCTCAGTATTGCATTGCCAATCGGTCTGTCATTTCACACTTTCCAGGCCATGAGCTATACTATTGAAGTGTATCGCGGCCACCACAAAGCAGAGCGGCATTTTGGATTATATGCGCTATATGTCATGTTCTATCCCCAGCTTGTAGCAGGTCCTATTGAGCGGCCTCAAAATCTCCTGTTCCAGTTTCGCCAACATAAGAATTTCGATTACGACAGTGTGGTAAACGGCCTTAAACTCATGATGTGGGGCCTCTTTAAAAAAGTCGTCATTGCCGATCGCCTCGCGGTTATTACAGATCCTATTTTCAGAGACCCGCATCACCATACCCATGTCGATATTCTGGTTGCATCATTCTTTTTTTCCTTCCAGATATTCTGCGATTTTTCCGGTTATTCCGATATTGCAATAGGTGCCGCACGTGTTATGGGCTTTCACCTGATGAAAAATTTCAACAGGCCTTACCATGCCCGAAGTATCGGCGAATTCTGGAAGCGATGGCACATCTCCCTGTCTACCTGGTTTCGCGATTACCTGTATATTTCTCTCGGAGGCAACCGTGTTTCCATACCGCGCTGGTACTTCAATTTGTTTTTCGTATTCCTTGTCAGCGGCTTCTGGCATGGCGCCAACTGGACCTTTATTGCCTGGGGTGCGCTGCACGGAATTTATATGCTCTTCGCTGTCATTACAGCTAATACAAGGCAAAAGATAAACAATGCCCTGGGTATAACTAAAGTGAAATGGCTGAACGATTTTTTGCAGGTATCAACTACTTTTTTCCTCGTTATGCTGGCGTGGATATTCTTCAGAGCTGCAAACATTTACGATGCGCTCTATATGCTGCAGCAGGTGCCCCTTGCCTTTGCCGATCTTTACCATGGTTTTGCCGGTGATATGCCACTCGAAACCAAAACAAGCTGGGGAATGGCATTTGCTGTTATTGCGGTTCTTGAAATAATACACCTGCTGCAACGAAAAAACAATATTCTCTCCCTTATTAACGGTCGACCTATTTATGTGCGCTGGCTGGCTTATTATGTGTTTATCTTCGCTATAATTTACTTTGGGGTGTTCGATAACCGGCAATTTATTTATTTTCAATTCTGATCATGAAAAGGTTTTTGCTCAAATTATTGCTATTCATGTTGCCATTGCTCCTGTTATTTGGAACAGTGGAAGTGAAGCTGGCAAGCATGCCCAACACCTATAGCCAGAAAAGAGCTGACCTGGAAAGCCAGTTGAACAGTATACAGATTTTGGTACTTGGCCCGTCACATGCTTTGCACGGCATAGATCCTGCTGCTTTCTCTCATAAAGGCTACAACCTTGCCAATGCCAGCCAGAGCCTGTTCTATGACAAAGAACTCACATTGCGGTATCTCGACAGAATGCCTGCACTCAGATTGGTACTCATACCCATCAGTTATAACTCCCTGTACACCCAACTTCAGGATTCTAAAGAAAACTTCAGATGCTGGTTCTACAGCAAATACTGGGGCATTGAAGCGCCGGGTATGACCGCACTCGACCTCCGGCGGTATTCCGGTATAGCGCTATATACCCCACAAACCACCTGGGAATTTATATGCAAGGGCTTCAGACTCGACCTGCTGGAAGGCCTGGCCTCAAATGGCTATCTAAGATATGACACAACCGATTGTCTCAAAAATATCTCATTTACCCTCGGTGCAAAAAGAGTCGAGCTCTATCGCAGAATGATGAAAGAGGAGCACTATGCCGAGAATGTTGAGCTGCTCACCAACCTTGTATCCACCCTGCGGCAGCGCAATATCCAGGTGTGTTTTATTACAACGCCAGTCTTTAAAACCTTTGCCAGGTATTGCGAGACATCCGTATTTCAAAGCAATCTTGCCGCACTAAAAGACATATGCAGCAGCCATGGCTGTGGCTATAAAAACTATTTTAATGATCCCCGGTTTTCCATAAAGGACTTCTACGACAACGACCACCTTAATTTTATTGGCGCTACCCGCTTCAGTGCCATGCTCGACTCCGAAGTAATCAGCAAGGTTAATTTTAATTGAGTAATTCCCACCAGGAAAGCAACCGGGATACTATTTGATTAGGTAATACACTAGAATCAACCACTTATAGCCTGTATAGCACCCTGCCTTTTTGTGATTTATAATTCAGGAAGTAATAGCACAATTTAAAATCAATGTAGGATACTTTAGGGGTAAATTCTCCGCTGTAGGGCCGCTGGTTACCATAATTATCAGTCAGGTTGGTTGAAACCTGGTAGGGCTCAGCTTCCTTTAAGGGCAAATGATAGGCCACGCCATACTCTATTAGCCCGAAATGATTGAATATGGTATGAATATTGAACCCCAAAATGGCATTAAACCAATGCTGGTTATCCAGGAATATGGGTGCCTTTGTGTTTTGCGAATTGATTGACCCATAACTGCCCGCTCCTGACTGGGATGATTCGCTTGTCCCATCCATCATAAACAGCTCATAGCTTATGCCTGCAAGGATATCTACATTATAGATAAGCTTTTTCTCATGCCGGTGTATGGTGGCTGCTGCAATCAAAGGAATTTCTACTGCAGTATTGTTATAGTTCATCTTGTATACTGATCCGTTGTTTGTCAGTGCGCTGTGTTCAGTTTTCTGTTTGAATTGCACTTTCTTTTGAATCACATTTATCCCTGATTCCAAATTAAATCCGTCCCATTGTATTTTTGCATTTACCCCAACATTATATCCGGGATTAAATGATGTCATCCTGATTTCATTATCGTGTACCGAATTTCCCGGCAGGGGAGCAGTAAGCGTTGGATTTAGGTGCACACCAAAATTCAGTTCCTGAGCTACCGAATTGGATGTGAAATGAACGCTGATGGCCAGGAGAATTATTTTATTTAATTGCATAGTTTTTAAGTTTTTTGGTTGGGAATATTTTTATACGATTATTTAAACGATTGATTCATCTTTTTATTGCAGTCCGTTTTCCCGGATACTGATTCGAAAAATATTTAATTGATGTAAAGTCCTTAGCCCGTTAAATTGTTTAGGTTTAGCCGGCAGGTTTAGCTTTTATTTTATAAATGACCAATATCATAGCCCTCCATTATAATAGGTATTTCCCGCAATCATTTTTTATCTACTTTTGCACCCTGTTACGGAAGCTGATTTTTCTCTGTAACTCAATTGTATACTTTCTGCTAAATACTTTCTACTTAATATGAAAATACTAGTCTGTATCTGTCCGGTACCCGATACCACTACCAAGATTGCTTTCAGCGATAACAATACAAAGTTTAATGCGCAGGGTGTTACCTTCATTCTCAATCCATATGATGAGTGGTATGCTCTGGTGCGCGCTCTTGAACTCAAGGAGGCCGGAACTGCTACTGCCGTACATCTGGTAACGGTTGGTAAGGCCGACGCCGAACCTGTTATCCGCAAGGCGCTGGCCTTGGGTGGCGACGAAGCTGTGCGCATTGATGCCGATAGCAGTGAGCCTTATTTTGTGGCTGCTCAGATTGCTGAGTACGCCAAAGGTCAGGGCTACGATCTGGTGCTTTGTGGTAAAGAATCAATCGATTACAACAACGGCTCCATCGGCGCTATGCTGGCTGAGCTGCTGGATATGAATTACCTCGGTTTTGCTGCAAAAATCGATGTTGCTGGCAATGTGTTTACCGTAACCCGCGAAATAGATGGCGGCGAAGAAACCGACACCTGCCCTCTGCCATTGGTTATATCGTGCCAGAAGGGTGTATCAGAAGCCCGCATACCCAATATGCGCGGTATCATGGCTGCCCGTACCCGTCCGCTGAAAGTAGTGCCACCGGCTGGTATTGAGCCATTGACCACCATAGTTTCTTACGAAATGCCACCGGCAAAATCGGGCGTAAAAATGATTGCTGCCGATAATATGGATGAACTGGTAGCATTGCTGCACAGTGAGGCGAAAGTTATTTAATGGCTGAATGGCTTAATAGCTCAATGAACTAATTAAAATAGATTTCCGCCAAAGGCCAAATACTAATTACTAAATACTAACGACTAAATACTAAATACTTAATACTAACGACAAATTACTGAATACTAACGACTTAATACTAAAGAAAAAATGTCCGTCCTCGTTTTAGTTGAACATACAAATGGCGTTTTCAAGAAGAAATCGCTGGAAGCTATACAATATGGCGCTCATATAGCCAAAGAAACCGGTACCTCTGTTACAGCCGTGGCCATGGGCAATTGCGGCAACGATGCTATGCAGGCGCTGGGCCAGTATGGCGCTACAAAAGTGCTGCACACCACCGATGCCCGCCTCGATAATTTCAACTCCAATGCCTATACCCGTGTTATGCTGGCTGCGGCACAGAAAGAGGGTGCAAAGGTTATTGTTGGCCTGCACGATACTACCGGCAGGGCCGTTACCCCACGCCTGGCAGCCCGACTCAAAGCGGGTCTGGTAGCTGGCGCAGTTGGGTATCCTGATCTGAGCAAAGGATTTGTGGTGAAGAAAAATGTGTTCTCCGGCAAGGCTTTTGCTTTTGTAAATATCACCAGCGATGTTAAAGTTATAACGCTGATGCCCAATACTTTCGCCCCGGTGAAAGGGGAGGGTACTGCAACCGTCGAAAGCCTGGACGTAGCTTTTGGCGCTGCCGATTTCTCGGTTCAGCTCAAAGCGGTTGAAAAAGCTACCGGCTCAGTACCATTGTCCGATGCCGAACTGGTAGTATCTGGTGGTCGTGGCATGAAGGGCCCCGAAAACTGGCACATACTCGAAGACCTGGCTAAAGAACTGGGTGCAGCTACTGCCTGCAGCCGTCCGGTGGCCGACAGCCATTGGCGCCCGCATTTCGAGCACGTAGGCCAGACAGGCGGCACCATTCGCCCCAACCTCTATATTGCTATAGGCATCTCAGGCGCCATACAGCACCTGGCAGGGGTAAACGGCTCCAAGACAATTGTAGTCATCAACAAAGACCCCGAAGCTCCCTTCTTCTCTGCCGCCAATTATGGCGTGCTGGGCGATGCTATGGAAATAGTGCCAAGGCTCACTGAGGCTGTGAAGAAATTTAAAGCGAATCATTAATTATTTTTTGATATAATGTTTGAAAAGCTGGCTTTGGCCGGCTTTTTTTATGCTTCTGCCATATAATGCGAATTGATTTCTGTAAGAGTTTTTTTGTCCCGGCTTATTGCTGCTATTTCGCTGAGGTGGCGATGGCACCATTTGAGTTAGGATATGAATTAAGCTTACCAAACATTTATACGCTAAACATCTAAAAAAATGATGGCCATTGCAAGATGTTACAAAAGCTAAATCAAAGTAAACTAATTCAAACGCATCGAAGCAACCTCAGGAAATGATGTAAATACCCGCGCCTATCAGGAAATTTGGAAACTCCCCTCTTTTACTCCCCTACTTTTTTCAAGGAGGGGTGGCCGATAGGCTGGGGTGGTTTTGAGGAGACCGGCTTGGCGTTAAGCCAAGACAGGGGTGATGGAATCGCGCCCATCAGGAATCTCCATTCTGCCCCGATAGTGGGCAGCCGCTTAAATGTAGACATTCAGAAAACCATTTGCATATGCCCCGGCTGGGACTATCCCATTCGTGCACGTCAGAAAATTAATTGACAGGATTATACTTTTTACTAAAACAAATCCCATAAAACACTTAACAGGTTAATAAAAATAAAGTAATTTTATAGTGAATTATTTTCAAGGACTTAAATTACCATGAGCCAGACCGTTTATATTTCATATGCTTGGGGTAATGCACCTGATTCTGAAGAAGAAATAGTAGTTCATACGCTTTCCGCTGCGCTCACCGATTTTGGGTTTAAGGTTGTCATGGATAGAACCCACCTTGATTATTACCAGTCGCTCCCTGAATTTTTTAAAGTTATCGGCGAAGGGGGAATCGTTATCCCTGTTGTTGGTAAAAAATATTTATCGAGTACTAATTGCCTGTTGGAAGCTGCAAATATGATCATTAGGGGAGATATAAAGCAGCGGATATTTCCACTAGTTCTATCCGATAATTATGATATTTATAATCAGGCTAAACGAATCCTTTTAAAAAATGAATTAGAGTTGGAATGGCAAGTTAAAGAGAAAGAATTATCAATTGCCATTGAGTTTAATAGTAACCTGGCCCACAGTTTTCTGCCAATCCGTGCAGAATTGAATTTAGTAAGCCAGGTGATTAGTATTATTGCCCCCTTCTTCGAGCATATTGGTACATCCAGGCAATTTGATATTAAAACCGAACTGGGAAATAATCTTCAGGGATTTATTGATTATCTTATTCTGGCAACAAAAGAAAAACCAACTATAACTTTTTACGAAAAAATAGAAGGCGAATATTTCGGAAGAGTGGAGGATAGAAAAATTGTGGATGATTTTCTGAGAAATAAGGATAAACACTTTTTATTGCTTTTTGGTGTGGGTGGTATGGGTAAAACCCACCTGCTTTCGGAATGTCTCAATAAATTCAATTTTGAGCAAAAGTTCTTCTGGATAAAAGCAGATTCTGATTTCGATTTGCCCAAACTATTTCAGGGTTGTGGTTTTAGGTATCCTAAAGAGTTAAAAAACAGGCAGGATATTTATGCCGCTTTTCTTACCCAGTTTACATCTGCCGAAACCTTTCTGATAATAGATGATTACTATGAAATAATTGACCCAGACCTGCGAGAATTCCTGCCATATCTTATAAAGCTATCATCAGGCACATTGCTCATTATATCCAGGGCAATTCCAAAGGAAATAAAAAATGAAAGGTTCAATAGCCATGAATTGCCGCCTTTGGAATTACCAGATTTCAAACGGGCTATGAAGTCATTTATTGTCGGCACTATCAGGCATATATACTCTGATGAGGATTTGGATAAAATATTCGTCAAGTCACAGGGTTATCCATTAGGAGGGCAGTTAATCCTGCGCCTTGGTGAGTTTGGCGATAATCTCGACCTGATCCTGAAGGATATACCTGTGTTTGAAGCCGAAAAGGATGAAGAAGGCAAGCGATTTAGTGAACGTTTGCTGGATAATATCTTTAAAAAAGAACGACCGGCAGAAGTTAAATTATTATGCGAATTCAGTGCCTTATTTGGTTTCCCATCTATCGATGTTATTCGTAAACTTCCATCATGGGACATGCCATCTTTTACAGCATTGGTAAACCGGCGTAGATTCATTACAGATAATGGCTATGGCAGATTCAGCGCTCATGCTATGATTCGGGATTATGCCTACGCTAATCTGGCAGATAAAGAAGCTGTTCACACTAAAATCGGCAATTATTTTGAAGGTGAATTATTATCTAAAACAGAAATAGATTGGGAATTGGTGGAATCCGCCATTCAGCATTACAAACAGATAAGCCAGGAAGTTCTGTTTGATTTTGGCAAGCGGATAAAAGAGCATTTTGGCATCAGCGATGTAATGTCGCTCATTGAGCAGAATGTAAAAAATACCATCCGGAATCTAAATAGTATGCTACTTGTCAATCCTGGTAATCTGTATTATATCCATAGATTGGGGATGGCATACCGGAAAAACAGGAATTATGATGAGGCTATAAATACATTTCTTTCTGGTGCCAAATTGGAATTTGATAATGTCAGAATATTTAATGAATTGGGGATCACCTACCGGGAGCGCAAAAAAGAAGGGGATATAGATGAAGCGATCAACACCTTTAAGAAAGCCATAGCCATAGACCCCAAACAGTTACCGTCCTATAATGAATTGGGGATCACCTACCGGGAGCGCAAAAAAGAAGGGGATATAGATGAAGCGATCAACACCTTTAAGAAAGCGATAGCCATAGACCCCAAACAGTTACCGTCCTATAATGAATTGGGGATCACCTACCGCTTACAGGGAATGTGGAAAAGAGATAGGCAGATGTATGAGTTGTCGATAGAAAATCTTAAAATAGCTACAGATATAGAGCCGAGAAATGTACAGATTCTAACAGAATTAGCTAAGTCTTATTCATACAATCATGATTTGAAAAATGTTGTCGAAACCTGCGAAAAAGCCTTAGCGATAAATAAATACAATATGCAGACCTATACTGTTCTCTGCAAAGCATACATGCATACTTATAAAATCGCTGAAGCAGTTGATACTATTAAGCGTGGGCTAAGATTAAAGCCGAAAGACAAGATTTTATTAGGAATTAAAGAAGACCTTATTACTCGTAGTCAATGGGTAGATTGATTTTATATATATTTTTAACTAATTTATATTGAGATAATTTTTTGCCTAACAATTTAAAATGAATTCATATGGTAGATAATTCGCAAATACATGATTGTTTCGCTATTTGGAAAGACATTATTATTCCTACAGCAGGTGTGGTAGCAACATTAATTGTCGGAATTTACATTGCCATTATTTTGAAAAACCGGGAACAGAAAGAGCAAAGAAAGCTTTTGCTGATAGATACATTCTGGCTTTTTTTGGAAAAGAAATCTAATTTCACCGCATATTATATAGACTCTTACGTATATAACATATTCGAAATGATTGATACTAGCTATAGTAAGTTCTTCAATGTAGATGCAAGCGAAGTTGTTAAAGATAAAATCCGGGCTAGGATGAAGATATTAAATTCGAGAATTGAAACAACTAAGGATCAGGATATGAATTGCTTTCATGTAACAAACAAATTTGGCTTATTGTTAGGGAAGGAAATATATGAAAAAGAAGCTCAGGTTAAATTAGATAAATTAGGCAATGATTTCAAAGATAAAAAGGTAATTGATCATTTTATCAAGCAATTAAAAGATAAAATCACAGAAAATGAAAAATTAAAAACTGATATTAATTCTGGTAAAGAAGAAGCAATTGATCACGCAATTAGTAGCATTGAAAAAATAATTGAAATTGAATATCTTTCGTTTCAACAAAACATGTTTTTGCCTTACGAAACAGTTATTGAACATTTAGTTGATATTTTCCCCGATAAACCATAAATGTCTTAAGTCATAGTCTGGCGTCCAGACGTATGTTTAGCCATCTCAGTCTGGCGCAGGTCTGTATCAAAGCCTTGTGCATTGCGGACCTGTGTCTAAGTAATCTCGCCAGTTTCCAACTGGCGTGGCCAGTAAAAAATAAATATGCCTGAAAACTAGGAATTATAGACTATACACCATATCTTTGTTCCAAATTTTATGGTTTTTGACAATTTTTTAAACTATGAAACAATCCATATTTTAATAAAATGCTAATACCAGATAGGGTCAATGCGATATTGTGGGATATAATGGGATAAGATGAGATAATCGTAAATTATTTTATATCAGCCACCAGCAAGGGTTTCAGCGTTTTCCATTATCCCATCGCGTTTTTTTTGAGACAATGGGATAACCAAACAAAAACCTTTTTCTGATGCC
>CAIVEH010000090.1 GCA_903904855.1 uncultured Bacteroidota bacterium
AATATGGTGTACTTTATTTATTCAACATCACTTATTTGTAACTTTATCCGTCTATTATTGCAGAATATTTTTTATAACCAACCTCATATCGGGGCAAAACACAACTATTATGAAAAAAATCCTTTTAGCGTCTATCGTTTTATTTACGGCATTCATTAATTCTTGCAAGAAGCCAGATAGCAATACCAATCCGGGGGTTTACAGCACCTACTCTAGTATAGATACCATTTTCACTATGCTTCAGGTGCCATCCAAGTTTGTAACCTTTAATGCATCAGTTGGCAGTTCGTTTTATGGCAATAGCGGCACCCGTTATATATTCCCTGCCGGCTGTTTTCAGGATGCTTATGGCAATATTGTTAACGGGATAGTTCAGTTGGAAGTTAAGGAATTGCTGAAAAAAGGCGATATGATATTCACTAAGGCTTTGCCAGTTTGCAACGATATACCGCTTGTCTCGGGTGGAGAAGTATACACAAATGCAACTCAATCGGGTCAGCAGCTTTATTTAGTACCTGGCGCTACTTTTCAGGCAAATATTCCACAGGGTAAAACGCCAGTTTCAGGCCTGTCGTATTTTATCAGCACTGTTGTTAATGATCCTGTTAGTAAGGTAGCCTGGAATCAAAAAGACTCCTCAGCAGCTGGTGTTGTATATAACGGCGATACCATATCCATCTTATCTGACAGCCTGCAATGGATAAATGCAGACAGATTTGAAGCAACTACCTCCGGATCAACATTCAATGTAACTATAAGCGTTGCCGGCGGTACAATTTCTTCAGCAAAAGGGCTGTCAACCTATGCTTTATATGATACCTGCAGGGGTGTTTGGCCATTGAATGACTATGTGGGATCCTACAATGCTTCAACTGGTGTATATACCGAGAATTACTTACCGGGGATGCCTATATACCTGGTTTCCTTCGGTTTGATCAATAACAGATTTTATGGTGGGGTTAGCAGTTTAGTTAAACCTGTAGATAAGGGAAATTATACCATTTTATTGAAAGAAGTTGATCCTATTGCCTTTAAAGGGCAGTTGAATAACCTGAATGAATAATATCAGGCTTCTATTACTTTTCCTGAGTAGTGCCACACTTTGAAAGTGTAGCACTACCATTTTTATACATCTTGAATCGCGCTTTGCTGAACGATTGGCAACCTAATGGGAGTAATCGGAGACTTCATCCAACAGCATTATTGCTAATATATTTATCGTTTATAAACTACAACCAACAGGAATGCAAATTCTTATTTCATTATAAATTATTGTTGTAATTTTGAGATAGCAAATATTGGATGGAAAAGAAGTTCATCGTTACTGAATTAAAGGGTTTTAAGAAGGAACTAAAAGGACTTTCTAAAAAATACCCATCTATAATAAATGACGTTGAAAACTTAAAAACCAAATTAGCTGATAATCCTTTATTGGGTGAATCTTTGGGAGATAGTTTCTATAAAATAAGGATGAAAATTACTTCGAAAGCACAAGGCAAAAGTGGTGGGGCAAGGGTAATTACCAATGTTAAAATAGTAAAAAATGCGGTTTATCTGGCAGATATTTACGACAAATCAGAAGTAGTAACCCTATCAAAAAAAGAATTAGCTGTTTTAAACAAACAAATTCCTGAATAAAACAATATTTGTATGGTTAAAAAAGAAAGAGAATACGACCGCATACTCAGGGTAAAGAAAATTGCTGAAAAAGAAATCGCTGAAATCGAGGCGATGCAAACAAAAAAGAAAGTATCAAGACTTAACGATAAAGAAAAACAACTGATCAATCTTTACCGGAGCAATCCATCTATTTTTGAAGGCTATCTGAAAGCTATTTAGCGGCTTTTATCCTCTTTAATGCTCATGGGGAAAAACAACTATAACACAGATTCTATGCTGATTTTGAAACAGGACCGGGATACAAAATTTGGCTAAACAAATAAGTAATCACCTTGATCATTATACAGGATTTTTTTGCTTCACTGTCGCTCTTTTTCTACGCCTGGCTGTGTCTTTATTTTTTTTTATTCAATCACTTATCCTTGCAAAATCCTCATTGACGGGTAGCCTTCCTGTAGTATAAAAATCAATATTTTTGGGTTCTTTTATCATAGTATAAAATTACAATAAATACGGGAAATATAAAGATGATGTTGGTTCTAAATTTGGGCTGTAGTTTTTCAAATGCCCCTTCGATTAACTCAGGGCAGGCTTGGAGACGTGGTTATATTGGGAGTTCCTGATGCCCGCCCGAACGTACCTTTTCGGTACGGGCAGGCGATGGGCTAACATAAGGAACAACAGAACTTTAGACCAGAGGGTATTAAGCCCGCAAAGCCATCGATTTTCCCTATCCAAATTCATACGATTGAGCTTAACAAGTAAGAAATATAACCGGCTGTTACCCTTTTCCCAGAACCTCATTTGCAGGGTGATCAATGAAACTCCGGTTTTGCCACTGAGGAGTGGTTATCCCATTGTTTGAAAAATTAGTGATGGGATAAGGGGTGACTGTTGCTGGTTGGCTTAGTTCATTGTTTATCAATTGATTATTGCTGATATTGTGTGGTGTATGGGTTATCTCATTATTATCGCATTTCATCTCGTTGGCCTCACCCCAGCCCCCGTTGACCTCACCCCGGCCCACTCCAAAGGAGAGGGTGTGAACAGCCACATCATCGATCAGGCCAAAACAAAAGCCCCACGCATCCCGATTTTATCCGGGCGGAGGGGCTTATAATATCCTTTTAGCTGTTGTTGACTAGATCAGTTTCACTGCACCTTCACCGA
>CAIVEH010000091.1 GCA_903904855.1 uncultured Bacteroidota bacterium
AGATATACCCTGTATTTTTTATCTGGGTGCCTACAGGCAGTCCATTATTCAATGCTACACTGAATCTTACCTGGCCCTGGCTGGCTGCAAAATTGGCGCCGCTGTCGGGGAGATTAATGTTATTAAAGTCAAACTCCACAATTCTCGGTGATAACCATTTCGGGCTCATATTGTGGCTGGATCCCAGTATCTTCAGGCTCTTCGCATTGATATGGCTGTCGAGGGTATCAATGATCTTTATGTTCTCTGCAGCAGCAGTGCCGGTATTCTGGAAATGGAGGGTATATGTAAGGGTATCGTGCCCATTTGGTATATAGCCCTGAGGCCCAGTTCCGGCCGGACTTACTTCCTTCAAATTCGGATCGTAGGAGTAAACAACAGGTATGCAGAATGAGAAAGAGTTATTGGCTGGATTGATATCAGTAGATGGGATGTTGGAATAGCCGCTGAAACACAAGGTATCGCCTACAACAACTGTTAAATCCGGTGTCAGGTAAATATCCGATAAAAAGCTGTTCCAGTATCCCATACCAGATAAGTTCGACAGATTGGAATAGTTCCAGATAAGGGTATCGCCATGAACTGTATCAGCAGGATAGATGCTCAGAGACGGATCATAGATTACCCTGTGATCTTTAATGAAATGTAATTGCCCCGAAGCCGAATCACAACCGGTATTGGATACATAAGGCTGCATATAAAATGGCTTGTGCAGGCGTACCATGCCCGGTGCCATGGCATTACATTGAACATCCACATTACTTGAACATAACAGCGGAAAATCGACATTTCCCTGAGGTAACAAGGCAAATGTATAAATAGTTGAGGTAAAACATGGAGAATAGGGAAATATGAATGCATAATAAGGGGGCAGTGATACTGTATAATCAACCATCCATGACTTTTGAACCAGATAATTATAATACCCATTATAACCCATAGAACCAACATACGTGTATCCTACATGCCCTCCAGGGCTAGATACACTATCGTTTAAATCGGGTAATATCTGAGATAAGCCAATATCGCCGACATCCTGAATACAATTAGTATTATTATCAATATATACATGACCTGATATAGTATCATACATACAAGGATTAGGTACCAAAAAGGTATCATGATTGACAAGATAACGCATTGTATCAAGACCGCATGTTACTTTCCATACCGGAATATAAGAATGGAAGTGTGCATAACCACCAATTAATTGGGCATCAACCATGCCATGAGCACTGCCAGCAACTGAAAAGCTCCATGGTGAAGCTCCTGTGGTATTTACATATGGACTTCCGAACAAAAGGGCTCCAATAGTTGTGTCTACAAAATTCAGTGTCTCACCTGTATAAGAACTGTCAACCGTAACATTGTATTTCAAATAATCCCATGCAATACAGTTAGTAGAATCATTCGACATTGAATCTACAGCTACAATGTGTATATGTCCGGTAGTGTAGGTTTGGGCTTTAAGGTTTCCTATGGCTAAAATGCATATCGCCATTATTAAGTAATGTTTCATAACTATTCAATTAAGGGTTAAAACTTTGATACTCAAATAAAGACAGCAACTATTAATGTATGGTTGGGTATGCCCCCTAAAAAAACTGAAATTAATTTTTGTAACTTTTACAGCAATTCTGTTTCCTTTCCTGGGTAGCTTAATATAAACCAGAAAAGCAGAACTATTACCTAAAGGACCGTGAGGGAATCAAGATTGCATCATAAAACAGGCCAGTTCCTGCTGCGTTAATAAAAACTGATAACATCAGGGTGCAGCACCTCCAGTATTCCTTCGTGTATCAGCTTTTTGCAGATCATCAGCATTTTTTGTTCACTCAAATCCGATGGAATTTCGTTTACACTGAATACCTCAGCCTCCAGAATAAATTCAATACAGACTTTGGCAAATACCGGAAAAACAATACTGGCGCCAGTGCTACAGGCCAAAGTCAACTGAAGATTATCGCATTTCACACTATAAGGTCCGGCCAACTTCTTTTTTAGTTTCACATGGGTATCCAACCCACTATTTTGTATAAATATCCCCGTCGATTGCAATACTTTTTTATCAAAAAAATCCTTTCTGAATTTGCCGATGACTTCGTTAATATCCAGTGTTGCTACATAATCCTTAATGCGTGCCCTAAAATCATCAGAGTCGACATTGAACCTTACCGGCAACGACTGATCAAAGTACTCATCGGCAATATCTGCAACCATCGATTTAAACAGATCTCCATAAGTTTTGATTGAGCAGCTCAGAGTTATGTGAACGGAAATATCGTTCCCGGATTTTGCCTCATGAACAAATCCCCGGGGCATGTAAAGCATGTCGCCCTTTTCGAGAACAGCAGTGAGAATCGGTTCCTTATCCATATTGTCAAATCCTTCAGTCGTCCGAGGAAGTTTCATTGGAGAATCATATACCCTCCACTCCTTCGACCCTTCAATTTGCAATATAAATACATCAACCTGATCCCAGTGTGGCTTCAAACCCTGCATTCCGGCAGGCGTATAAAACAGGTAAGCATTTGAATCGCCGTAAAACGTCCGGACTGTCATATCCACTAACCGATTCAAAGGCCGATGGTATCTGTGAAACTGATCCACGTTTATTGTAAATCCTTCGTCAAAAAAGCCAAACAACTTTTTATGGTCAATCACATTCTTTCCGGTGTTGATATCGGAGCAGGTAAATTTAGATTTATTCAACTGCTGCGAATATTTCACTAACTCAAATCCTTCGCTATCCAAATTGTTATTACGCAGTATTCTATCTATGTCCGTGATCGTTAAAACAGGTTCATAATAATCAGGCTGGTTCCTTTTGATTACAAAAGGCTTTTGCTCAAAATAATTTGATACGAAATCTTCAAATTCAACAGGATGAATTACATCATTAAATGTCTCAAAGCGCTTCATTGATAATTACAAGATGATACGGATAGTGTAAATATAAGGATATACCGATTTAAAATTCCTTTTTCACCGAATGCCGCAAAATTATTCATAATAACATAATAAAAGTCAAAAAATTACACAGTAACATTCCTTAACAATCTCAAAAAAACAGACACGGTTTCACACCACTCCACTCACCACACTGCTCTTGCTCAGCATAGCCTCCAACTCCTTTTCCCGCTTCTGAATCTGCAACCGCATAGGTGAGAATGTCCAACGGGCTCTGAGTTTGGAAAGACGGTCCTGTGGCGGTCGCACAATAAGTCGCAGCAGCAGGTTCAGCGCAGCATAACTTTTAAGTATGTTGGATAACTTCACAAAATAAACCACTGTACTCTGGTCGCAGCGCTCCAGCATATTCTTCAGTTCAACCGGGTCGGTGAGCGATGATATGCACAATACCGTTCCACTCTTCGGGTTGAAATATTGAGTCAGTCCATTATCCTTGTGCCATTTGCTGTTGCTGATGATTAATGCAGTCTTTTCATCCTCACTGGCTGATTCCGGAATATGAAAATTCTGGTCGGGTACATACCGCATCTGCCACTCTTTATGGGCCAGGGTATCGTAAATAGTCCACACATGGTTTTTGTAGTGGTTAAGCATTTCCTTCAGGTATCCATCACCCATCCAGGATGACTTTACGGAGGCATAAAAACTGGCATAAAAATAAAGGTGTGAGGCATAAGGCTCATAAAGCTCAGGCATCCTCACTACCAGTTCGCGGTTCTTGGCATACACCTTCCATACTATGCGGCGCACATCATCGCCAGCTTCAAAGTCTTTATAGTTCAGATGCTCACCCTCCACTTTCCGCAGCTGCTCAATGCGCACATCCATCGTCTCTGTCTTCTTAGGGAACACCTCTGCATCATTGCCCTCCTGCAATACAGGCGGCTGATAAAAATGACCACTTACCGGTTGCGCTACAGCCAGGCGGAACAGGTGCAGCATATCCTGAAAGTATATAAACCCACCCTTCAGGTCATACTCCTTAATATCGGGCAGGCTTATCCTGCTGCGCCCGGTTATGGCCTCGGGTATCAGGCTCTGCGCCTTCCGCTTGTTCGACAGCAGCCCGAAAAAATCTGTAAATACATTATCATCATAATACAGCCGCACCTTCACAAATCCCAGCCTTGGCCGTATCACATCATTCAGGCGTGCATTCACATACAGCTTGCTGGTTCGGCCTTTTGTGGTCTCGGTAGTAAATTCCACCTGTAGTGTGGACCCTTTCAAAGACCGCATGTATAAATAGTAAAAATAGCTGAACAGGGTACTGATCAATGACAATATAGCCAGCACGACCAGGAAAACAATAGTCATCTTGCCCATCAGTTTAATGAATGGCAACAATGCCGAAGGCTCCTCACCTTTGGGCGCAGGTTTATACAGCAGGTACCATGCATACCATGCCGCCGCCACACATAGAACGGTATTCAGTGTAAACGGAAAATATTGCCACGCATACCGCAGTTTCCATTTTATTTGTTTCCAGTTCATGGCTTAAATCTCAAAGGTATAATTTTCAAATTCCAAATCGCAAATTCCAAAATTCAAATTCCAAATCACAAAACCAAAAACCAAAATTCCTAAAATTCTGAGGTATGAAAATAAGACATGCTGATATTATAAGTTGTTAATTTTCCTGATGGCACCTAAAGTAGAAAATAACTCCGTCTGATGCAGCTTCTAACCAAGAGTTTGCGCAGCGCATTTGTGGGCCAGTTTAGCCAGATAATACCTGGCGTTTATATAATTTCTCTGATTCAAAAACATGAAGTTTTTTTCTCGTTCGGAAAAAGTTTACACTTAAAAAGTGATGATTTTAGAAAAATAAAAATCGTCGAGCGGATTTTAAAGAAAAAGCTGCAACAGTAAGTATGTCAAGGCAATTAAGGATAGTATAGCTGAAGGATATATTTAAGATCAAAATGACAATTTCCGACCTAAAACCACAATTTTTTGCATAAAAGAGGGAATTGAACCCAGCGAAAGCGACCTGGCAATCACCACTTACTTATGAGCTTTGAAATAAGAACCTCCGCTATGGTGTCCACCACTACGATGCCCTCCGCTATGGTGCCCGCCACCCCAATTCCAACCACCGCCATGGCGCCCCCTGCCTCCTTGCCAGTTATGATGATGATGCCGGGAAAACCACCAGCCTCCCCTGTCATAACTGTAAGAACTATGACCGGATACACTGTGTATATCCCCCTGAATTGCAGATACTATTAGTCCTATTGTAAACAAGGCGGCACTGGCTAGGGCTACATTGGTAAAAGAATTGTACATCTTCCAGTTGGCCTGGTTGAGATCTCCCGGTACAAAGGCGTTACTCTGGTCCCCACCGCCTTTAGCCTCCACCATCCCAATGCCTCCCACAATCATTCCCAGCAGCCCTACACCCGTCATTATGGGGCCTGCATGCACATGACCTGAGTTTTCCCTGTATGCATTGGCCGGTAATTCAGACTCCTGTCTTAAATCAAACTCACTCAGATGCCTGAAATTGTAAGGAGTATAAGGCATCAATCCGTCCTTCTGGTGTAATAAATTCGCTGATGCAAATGTCTGCCCTTTAGTTTGTGGTATTACCATCAGGAAAACGGCTGCAATTAAAAAGATTTGTTTCATCTTTCCTTATGTTCAATGAGTAATAAAATGTTCAATAGCTGTCTTGTAATTTTCTATACCCCAGACAGCTGGCACATTAGTATGTGTACCGCCATTAATACGGTGCGCTTCACTATATATTCCATGATAGTTTTTAAATACAACTTCACCATGTGTATTAATATTTAAAAAATCATCTGCAGTCCCGTGTATCCACATAAAAGGCTGCTGAATCTTTTTGATTTCCTGTGCATTATCCACTTTAAGATTGGTAAAATAACTGGGCGGCATGGCCAATACCGCGGCATCCTGAACCATCACAGCTGCCGATGCAAAAGGCGCTTCCAGTATCAGTTTTGCTGGTGTTAATACACCTGGGTTGGCTACCCGGTTGGTAGCTGGCGCCGAGCCCAGACTGAAGCCATACACAACAAGGCGGTCCCCCGATAGCCCGTTGTTGTGCAACCATTTTAAAGCTGCCTCAGCATCGGCATACAAACCACTCTCTGTTGGTTTACCACCGCTCATGCCATATCCCCTATAATCAATAGTCATAACTCCAAAACGGTTTTTACCGCCTACATTAGCAAGCAATTTGGCACGATTCCAGTAATAATCCATATTGTCACGGGTACCATGAAAGTACAGGATCACCGTATCGGTAGCAATACGACTCCTATCTCCAAGATATTCGGCATAAATGGTCGCCTTATTCCCGTTATCATCCGAGGTGAGTTGTATCAGGTGAATCAGGCTATCGGGTATCCTGTAAGTAACATCAAGAGTTATCTCCTGTTGTGCTTTATTAGCCTCCATCAGGTATATGCTTACCGCTGTGTTATGGAAAAGGTTATTGTCCAGCCTCATGCATGAACTCAGAAGGAGTACAAGGGCGAATGTTAAAACAATTAATGGCTTCATTTTAAAACAGTTTTTAGTTGAAACTTTTTTTAGAACCCTTATTGAAAATATTTTTAGTTACCCCTATATACACTCCTGTAGCGCTGCTATGCCCAATACGCTGATACGCTACTACAACAGGCGTATTTATTTCAGGTGCATACTTTAGTTCAATTGTATATGACCATTTGCGGTTCACAAACGTATTGCCCAATTGTAATACCGGCAACCAATGTTTCTTTTGTGCATCACCTTCGGAGCGTTTACTGTTAAGGTCAAACCAGTTACTGAGGCATAAGTAGGCATAATGAGGACAGTTGGGATAACTCCAGCAGGCATTTATATCAGCCTGAGGAAAGAAACTAAACTTTCCTGCCCACTTATCAATCATAATATTAGCAACCGGAGAAACCGTAACTGCCGGTACCCAGCCATGCTGTTTATTAATTTGCTTTACGACCCCTATATCTGTCTGGAAAACACCGAAGAGCAGCGATGTGGTATGCAGTCCTGCAAAGCCGGTAAATCCGCTGTCAATACCATAACCAGCCGCAATACTTGTTAATGGCATAGGTATAACCATATTGCCGTATTTAATCAAAGGCCCGCCCAAACTGCCACCAACAGTAGCCTGGCCTTTATTGAGTGGTTTCACAAACCGGGCTGGCGCACAGCCGGATAACAGCCATATGACAAATACAAGACCTAAGTAAGAACTACCTGAATTAAAATGAAACTTTGAACCCATAAAACCACTTTTGTTTTTAATGATATATCAGTTGCCAGCATCGGAATGGTATTGCAAATTACTTTTGAATTACCTACAAATAATTGATTATTGTCAACAAGTTATTTTGAAGCCAACTATTTGAAAAAATCTATTGTCCAAAAACAAATCATCCGAACAAAAGTGTGATGTGTATTATTCTACTAAAAATAAAATTTAGGATTACAGAATCCAGGGGCAAATATTCTAATCCGGGGTTATCTATGCCTGAACCATTCTGAAGAACGATTCCTTACCTTACCGAATATAATGTTTGCATGAATACCAAAAGTACTGGCAACGTGATTTATATTGCTATAAGCACCTGCTGAAAAACCTAAGCCCCAGGAAAACGGAAATTCAATAGTTGGGTAAAAGACAAGTACTACAGTTGTTTTAGCTTCCGTCTTATAAGTATAAGATGCAGATGTACCCGAAGATGAGATAACTCCTATAAGAAAACCTATTGGACCTAATGCATAAGTCAATGATCCAATATTAGAATAATTAGAGACAGGACTGCATGGGTTAAGGGTGAAATTATCGGTTGTAGAAACAGTTCCTGCGGAAAAACCACTCTTTTTAACAACGACTGTAATCTACCACTTATCACCTATTGCTTCTTAACTAATCACCTATCACCTCATCACATCCGCTTCAGCCAGCCGGTAATACTCATACGTTGCCTGTTGGCAATAGCCACTTCATGCTCCACCTGGTCGCTACGGAAGAAAACCGTTTTTTGAATTGTGGGCATTATGGCCAGTTGTGTTTCATCTTCTTCATGAATAATGAGTTGTCCGCCATCGGCCTCCACCCAGTTATCGTTAAGATAGCCTATCATCGAGAATTTACGGTTATAATCATTTTTGAACTGGTCTCTGTGTTTCAGATAGCAGGTACCTTCCTCATAAAGTGCATAATGAAATTCAAAAGAATTAAGCCCGGTAAAGCAGGTCTTGTTGAGGTGATCCATAAACTGACGTATCATATCTATGAATTCCATCTCGGTATTGTTCTTCGACTTGTTATCGATCCAGCAGGTCCGGTCACCGCGCATCTTTTGGGTTTTGTCCTTGTTGGTATTATTGCCCACACCGGCCATTACCATCCTGCTGTCGCGGCTAAGCCTGATAATGTTTTGCTGCAGCGCTGCAGCGAGGGGAAGCCTCAAAAAATTTTCCGAAATACCCACCCTGTTATTAATATACCCGTCTATCAGTTCCTCAAATTTCGCTTTCATTCAATCCGTTCAACCCTCAAGGTAACCTATATTAAGCACAATGGGAGGATTATCTGAATCTCCATTCTGATTCATCCCAATTCCGGGGATCGGAATGTATCAATTACCTAAAAAAATCAAGCCCTCCCATAAGACTACGGGAAGGCCCTTAACTCAAACAAAATAGATTAGTATCTACTATATCTTTGAATCTGCAGTTAATCTTTGTTTTGAATTAAGGACCTCGTGAAAATTTTCCAACTACCTCACATTGTCATTAAATCGGATTATGCTGCAACTTGATTTTCTTGTTTAACACAAGATAATTTATTCTATTGTTAGTTTCCTTTGTTTATTTTAGCTTTTGTTTTCGTTTGTTTGATAATAGGTAAACGAATATCGTGCCAAAAATATTAAACATTGATTATCAATAAAATAAACATCCAGAGTTCAATTATTCTTTCCAATATTTGGATTTTTTTTCCATTTTTTGGAACTTTTCGTTATCTATAACCTTACAACGATCAAAGTTCTCACTAAAATAATTTTAACTATAATTATTCCTGATCAAAACCTACAAAAAAAATAAAATTTTTTCCTACCCGATTACAAATTTTCATTTTCCTGATTTTTCTATTATTCAGGCAGACTACTATTACGATAATTTGTGGCTAAACATCCGGTAAAAAATATTTACTCAATCAAAAGTATCTTACAATTCAAAAAAATGGACTGATTATAATCAGGAATTAAAATTTAACTGAAAAATTGATTCATTTTTACTCAAAAACTGTTTCAAACTCTAAATTTAAAATAAACTTCTTTTGGAGTTTTCGCTGTATATCAACCCTATAGCAGCTGAATATAAAACCATTATGAAATCAGTGCCATTAAATTTTCTTAGTCATAAAGCTTTTAATTTTTTTCGCTTATTTTTAGTCCAAAATAACTTCTAAATGAATATCCCAGCAACATTACATTACACTGAGGACCACGAGTGGATCAGTACAGACGGAGATATCGCCACCATCGGCATTACAGATTTTGCACAGCATGAGCTGGGCGACATCGTATTTGTTGATATAGACAGCGTAGGCAAACACCTTGATGCACACGAAATTTTTGGTACCGTTGAGGCAGTTAAAACTGTTTCGGATCTGTACCTGCCGGTTAGCGGCACTGTAACAGAAGTTAACCCGCTTCTGGAAAAAGAACCGGAGCTGATCAATAACGATCCATACGGTAAAGGCTGGATAGTAAAAGTAAAAATGGATAATTCTGAAGAAGCAGGTAACCTGCTCGATGCTGCCTCTTACGGAAAGCATATTGGTCATTAATGACCCGGATTTTTTCACCGGATTCCCCATATAAAAAACAGGCAAGGTCCTTAGCCATCCTCTGGACCTTGCTTATTTATATTGGCTGCCTTACTCCCGGCAAAGAACTTCCAAAGGTTGATGTTCCCCTAATAGATAAATGGGTGCACCTGATTATGTTTGGCGGCTTTACCTTTCTGTGGCTCTGTGCCAAACCTCAGCTAACTTTTCGTTGGCTCATCTCTTTATTTATTATAGCTACCGCCCTTGGTACAGCCATTGAACTGCTGCAGGGCTACCTTACCTTTCTTGGCCGTAGCATGGAATTCATGGATGCGGTAGCAGATTCTGTGGGGGCAGTATTGGGGATTCTGTTATTTAATATATTGGCGTATTTTTCAGGAAAAATCAATTGACCGGTAAATCCTGATTATGGTATTCTCCTATGAAGCAAGCAAAATAATTGTACCTGCCTTAAAAAAGTATCTCAGAAAAAAATTCCCCTACTTACCTGATACATCTGTAGCGGAGGCTGACAGAATCAGCTATTCAACAAAATATAAGAAGATATACCGGATCAGTTCTGTAGTAATACTCACCTGGCTCTTTGTAACGCCTGCAATATGGGGATGGGTAATTTACCAGGTTTACTCCCATATATATAGCTGGCTTATGCATGGTGGAGAAATGTTCTTTCCTGGCCCATGGATCCTATTTATTTTACCTGGTGTTTTTCTCACCGCGCTCTCTGCTGCACAATGTATGGAATGGGCTCAAAGGTTATTATGCGGTAAAGAATACGATACTTTTATTGACTACCATAACATTAAAGAGCAGTATGACACCAAAAAAGCAAACAGGTTTTTCAAGAACATCTTTATTTACCCATTTATTTTCTGCTTGCTGCCGGCAATAACGACATCATTAATAACAACTCCTAAGCAACTCAGTTACACAACAATAATCGATTACCGCAGCCATACCTACCCATATAGTGAGATTAAAAGATTAATTTGCTATCTCAACTATATAGACAAGCAGGGCAATAAAACGTATTCCCCTCATTACAAAATCAGCTTCACAGATAATACAGAACTTACCTCTGACTCCTATTTTGATGAAGCCGGACCCGCTGATGTTTTTATAAAAATATTGCAGGCTAACGGTATACGCATAGATACAGTTGAAGTTGACAAATAAATTCCCTGATTAACAATAATCAAATCCCGCTATTACTTCACTATCCGCAGCTTGGCAAAATTCAGCATTATCTTCTTCACACCATGCCCGGCACCAAAGTCTATGCCAGCTATTTTATTGTTTGCGCCACCTTCCAATGTCAGGATTTTCCCGAAGCCGAACTTCTGATGCTCCACCTGCATCCCCACTGCCATCCCACTGGCGTCATCGGCCGCGAAATTGGCAGTCGGCGTATGTGCTGGGGCAGCGGTAGTAGCTGATGCCAGCTTATCTGCCAGCTTCTTAAGCGATGGCACTTTGTCGAACGACTGGTTCAGCATAGTGTTAAAACCTCCCGGTGCAGGCCTGTTGCTCACACCGGTGAATGTCTTATCCAGGTGTGCGGCAGGTATCTCTTCTATAAACCGGCTGGGGTCGTTCTGCACCAGGTTACCGAACCGGTAACGGCTGTTGGCATAGGTTACCCACAGGCGTTCCTTGGCCCGTGTAATAGCCACATAAAACAGTCTCCTTTCTTCTTCCAGATCAGCCCTGTCAAACAGGCTCATTGAGCTAGGGAACAGGTTCTCCTCAAGCCCCACCACAAACACACACCCAAACTCCAGACCCTTTGCCCCATGTATCGTCATCAGCTTTACAGCATCAGCATCGGGGTCGTTATCCTTGTCGGCATCAGTGAGGAGGGTTATCTGTTGCAGGTAGCTGCCCAGGCTTTTATCCAGCAGTTCGCCCTCTTCATCAGGCGTCTCTGTAAATTCTTTAATAGAGTTCAGCAACTCCTGTACGTTTTCATAGCGTGCCAGCCCTTCCACACTTTTATCGTTGTGTAACTCCTGTACCAGCCCGGTATGCTTGCCCACCGCAAATGCCAGATCATAGGCATTACCCTTTGCCAGCATCGACTGGAAGCTGCGTATCATCATCACAAAATTATCGAGCTGAGCCGATCGTACTCCCGGAATATCGGGGTTCGAGATTACCTCCCAGAATGTTACATTCAGCTCATTGGCCCTCACCAATATCTTCTCAATACTTGTCTTCCCTATACCCCTTGCCGGGTAATTAATAATACGCTTGATGTTCTCTTCATCCTGTGTATTTACTACAGTGCGCAGGTAGGCCAAAAAGTCCTTAACCTCCTTGCGTTGGTAAAACGATGTGCCACCCACCAGCTTGTAGGGTATATTCATCCGCCTCAACGCCTCTTCAAAAGAGCGGCTCTGCGAGTTGGTACGATACAGCACCGCAAAGTCCTTATTGCTGTAGTGGTTGCGCATCTGCTGCTCCTTTATAGCATCAGCCACAAACCGCCCCTCATCATTATCAGTCATGGTGCGCACCAGCATTATCTTTTCACCCTCCACATTGCTCGTCCACAGTTCTTTCTTTATCTGGTGCTTGTTGTTGCCTATCACATTATTGGCCACATTCAGTATGGTCTGCGTGCTGCGGTAGTTCTGCTCCAGTTTCACCACCTTCACATCCTCATAGTCATCCTGAAACTGCAGAATGTTAGCTACTGTTGCCCCCCTGAACGAGTAAATGCTCTGCGCATCATCGCCCACCACACATATATTCTCATGCCGAGCACCCAGCATTTTTATAATGGCATACTGTGCCAGATTGGTATCCTGGTACTCATCAATGAGTATGTATCTGAACCTGTTCTGGTATTTGGCAAGAGCCTCCGGAAAGTGGGTCAGCAACACATACATCTTAAAAAGCAGGTCATCAAAATCCATAGCGCCATTCTTGAAGCAACGTTTGGCATATGCATCATAAATATCGCCAATAAGCGGTCTCGTAGTTCGGGAATCTTCCTGCTGGATACTTGTATCTGCCTTATACATCACCGGATCAATCAGGCTGTTCTTGGCCGCCGATATCCGGTTATATACATAGGCTGCCTTATAGTGCTTGTCATCGAGGTTCATGTCCTTCACAATATCCCTTATCACACTCTTGGCATCATCTGTATCATAAATTGTAAAGTTGTTGGGGTATCCCAGCCGGTGAGCCTCACCCCTAAGTATCCTCGCAAACACCGAGTGGAATGTACCTATATACAGGTTTCTAGCTTCGGAATTACCCAATGCCTTCTCCACCCTTTCCTTCATTTCAGCCGCAGCCTTATTTGTAAATGTCAGCGCCAGTATATTAAAAGCATCCACGCCGCCATTCATAAGGTGGGCAATGCGTGTTGTCAGTACCTTGGTTTTACCACTCCCCGCCCCCGCAATGATCATGATCGGCCCGTCCACATGTTCCACGGCTACCCTCTGTTCATCATTCAATCCCGCTAAATAATTCTGCATCCCACAAATTTAACGCTGTAATTCCTATTTGGCGGCTACGATTCAGGAATGTGGATAAAAAGGGGAGTTTAAATTTATTAATACTGTAAAAACAATTTTCGGTATTACTAATAAAGCTTTGCAACAATACACCTTCGTCTCCTGAATGCTTAATAAGTCCAGGTTCCCCCTTGCCTTAGCATCTACAAAAGTCCAAATAACGATTAATCAGTTTTATTTCACTGGATGGATCAACAGTCCCTAAAAATCAGACAATTGAAAATACAATTGAATGATTGCAAAAGGAAATTTCAGTAATTTCAAGCATCAGTAAACAAAAGGCCAATGAATCAAGATGCTATTAAAATATTTGAAGATAAAAAAGTAAGGACGCTTTGGGATGCCGAAGAGGAGAAATGGTACTTTTCAATAGTAGATGTAGTTGGTATTTTAACGGACAGTCCCAATGCCCGTAAATATTGGAGTGTACTTAAAACCCGGCTTAAAAAAGAAGGAAGTCAGTTGACTACAAATTGTAGTCAACTGAAAATGCAGTCTGTTGATGGTAAATCATATAATACAGATGTAGCTGATACCGAACAGCTTTTCCGGCTCATACAATCTATTCCATCTCCGAAGGCAGAGCCATTTAAATTGTGGCTGGCAAAGATAGCCTCAGAAAGGCTTGATGAAATGCAGGACCCTGAACTGAGCATAGACCGGGCACTGGAACAATACCTGCAACTGGGCTATTCTGAAAGCTGGATCAACCAGCGGCTTAAAAGCATTGAGGTGCGTAAAGAGCTGACGGATGAGTGGAAAAAGCGGGGATTGAAAGATGGCGTTCAGTTCGCAACACTTACAGATATTATAACACAGGCATGGTCCGACAAGACTACTAAAGAATACAAAATCCTTAAAGGATTAAAGAAAGAAAATCTGCGTGACAATATGACTAATACTGAATTGATATTGAATATGCTTGCCGAGGCATCAACCAAAGATATTTCGCAGGCAGTAAATCCGGCAACTTTTGATGAAAGTAAAAAAGTGGCGAGACAAGGAGGAAACGTAGCTAAAGTGGCTATGAAGGAACTGGAGGCAAAAACAGGTAAAAAAGTAGTTACATCATTAAATGCCAAAAGCGTTTTACAAATAAAGAAATAAATTTATTCCGGATAGAACCGTTAACCGCTGCTCTCCCGCTAAATAATTCTGACTCCAACAAATTTAATGCTGTAATTCCTATTTGGCGGCTGCGTTTGTCAATTGCGCCTGCTTATCCCCCCCCTTCTTCAGATATACCAAAACCGGGTAGTGATCACTGTATCCGTTGAGCCAATACGTGCCCAGCCAGCTCCTGTAGGGCGCTCCTTCCCGGCCTTTGTAATGATCAGTCAGGAAGTCAGGTTTATAGATACCGGCGCTGTCGTATGTAAGACTGTTATTGCTTCTTTTCATTAATCCATCTGACAATAAAACCGGGTCAAACAGGTTCCAGCTGTGATGATACATTACTGTGCCTGCTCCCTTTTTGTATAAAGCCATAAACGGATTATAAAGCTTGCTGCTGCTGCCTTGCGAAGCGCCTGAAACCAGCGCCAGGCTGCTGTCATCGGGGTTATCGTTAAAATCACCCATCACTAGTATCTGTGCAAGAGAATCGGTATGCAACAGCTTATCAATACCCTCTTTAAGTACCATAGCCGCAGCTATGCGTTTGGGCCTGCTCTCGGTATCACCATCTGTGCGCGAGGGCCAGTGATTGATGAATACATGTACCGTATCGCCTGCCAGTATACCCTTTATATGCAGTATATCCCGTGTATTCATCTTGCTGCCTTCAGCTACCGGCTTCACCGAATCCAGCTTCACCTGCAGCGATTCCGACCATAGCGGTTTGAAGTACCCCGGATTGTAGATCATAGCCACATTTATGCCCCTTTCGTCATGCCCGCTATACCATATGTACCGGTAATTGAACCTTGCTATTTCGGGCTGTGTAACCAGATCGTGCAGCACGGTATCGTTTTCTACCTCGGCCAGGCCTATCATAGCCAGTTGGGCATTTTCGCCCATACTCTGAATCACAGTAGCAATATTGCGGAGCTTCTGCTCATATATTTTTTGGGTGTAGTGATACCTGCCGGCCGGGGTAAACTCAGTATCATTCACAGCCGGATTATGAACGGTATCAAATAATTGCTCACAGTTGTAGAAAGCCACCAATACCCTGGGCGATACAGCCCCGGGCCTGCAACTGCACAGGACCGCTAAAGCCGTCAAAATCAGTAGTATTGTTAATTTTCTGTGATCCATCAATAATATCTATACGCACCCAAATGATTTGCCCGGGATTTTAGCTAATTTTCACAAAAATACATTCAATATATGGCAATGAACAGCGCCTTGATCGCAGAATTAAAAATGGAAGCAGCATCATCCCGCAAGATGCTCGAACGCGTACCAACTGATAAAAACGACTGGAAGCCCCACGAAAAATCAATGAAACTGGGCCGCCTCTCTACCCATGTGGCAGAGTTGCCGGGATGGGTTGCTTTTACTTTAAATGCCGATGAGCTTGATTTCATGAAGATGGACTACAAGCCCTTAACAAACCCAACACCTGAAGAGTTGCTGGCCCTCCACGATTTAAATGTAAACAAAGCTATTGAAGCGCTGGAAGCAGCCACCGATGAAGAATTTGAAAAGATCTGGACCCTGCGCAACGGCGACCATATAATTATGGCATTGCCCAAGAAGGTGGTTATCCGCACAATGGCATTCAATCACCTGGTGCACCACCGTGGCCAGCTGAGTGTTTATCTGCGCCTGCTCGATGTGCCGGTACCAGGTATGTATGGACCAAGCCATGACGACAGGCCGGCTGCTGTGCCTGTGGCTGATGAAGCTCTGGGACAGTAAGAGAATATTATTGACAATATATAAAGCGGCCCAAGGGTCGCTTTATTTTTTTAATACAGACCCATTCAAGTGAGGATACCTATCGGGCTTGCCGGTTATATAGTATAATCACTATCATAATTCAAAGAAAAAAGACAATCTGATTTATTCATTTCAATTTCCTTTAGTATAGATTTGTATAAATATTCTTAGTTGATGGATCTTAGTCAAAAAATTAAATTAATTACACAGGAAATACAAGAACAATATATAGCAGACAACACTCCTTGGGTAATAGGATATTCAGGAGGCAAGGATTCAACAGCATTATTGCAGTTAATACTTTATGCTTTATTAAGATTACCAAAAGACAAGCTTCATAAGGAAGTTCATGTTTTAAGTAATGATACTTTAGTAGAGAATCCAGCTATTGTAAACTATATCGATGAACAATTGAGGTTGATCGAAACGGTTGGTAAGAAAAAATTGTTTACTGAAAATCCAAATCTTTTTCAGGTCGCTAAAGTTGTACCGAAAATTGAAGACCGTTTCTGGATTAATCTTATTGGTAAAGGCTATCCGGCACCAAATAGATGGTTCCGCTGGTGTACACAGAGAATGAAAATAAACCCCACTAATGACTATATTTTGCAACAGGTAAGCAAGCATGGTAATGCAATTGTAGTATTAGGTTCGCGTAAAGCTGAATCGGGTAATAGAGCCAAGTCACTAAAGAAATATGATTTGGAAGAAATTTCCGGTCAAAAATTTAAAAAACATACGCTACCTAATTCATGGATGTATTCACCCATTTCCGATTTAACAACTGAGGAAGTATGGCAGTATTTAATGTCAGTTCCTTCTTTTTGGGGTGGTGATAATAAAAAGTTAATAACCATGTATAGGAATGCATCTGAATCTTCGGGTGAGTGTCCTTTGGTAATTGATACGTCTACATCAAGCTGCGGTAATTCTCGTTTTGGCTGTTGGGTATGCACTGTTGTTGCGCGAGACAAATCAATGGAAAATCTTATTGATAATGGCGAAGAATGGATGTTGCCTTTATTAGAGTTTAGAGACTATTTGCTTGAGGCAAGAAATAATGATGACAATCGGATGCAAAAAAGCAGGATGAATACAGATAAGCTTGGTCCTTTTAAATTTAACATACGTGCTGAATTACTTGAAAAAGTATTGGAGATAGAAAATTTAACTAATTTAGAGGTTATTTCAAAGCAAGAATTAGCAGCTATACAACTGCAATGGAATTACGATGGTAGTTTTGAATTTTCAGTGTCCGATATTTATAGAAAAGTAAAAAATAAATCGCTTATGTTAGACAATAAAAAGCAGTCGTAACTATTCAGCCCCATACAGAGCTACAAGCCTGAGTGCATTCAAAACATTTTGTCCAGCCTTTATGGTTGTATCAATAACAGACCTTAGGACGACAAAACAATCTGCGCCATGATCCGATTTGAACTGTCCGGAGAT
>CAIVEH010000092.1 GCA_903904855.1 uncultured Bacteroidota bacterium
GCGCAGATTGTTTTGTCGTCCTAAGGTCTGTTATTGATACAACCATAAAGGCTGGACAAAATGTTTTGAATGCACTCAGGCTTGTAGCTCTGTATGGGGCTGAATAGTTACAAACAAAGGTTTCGCTGGAAACTTTTGATAAATTGCTTTACTGGGGCAGGTTACTGGTTAAGGGCATAAGTATGCAGCAAAAGAGATTTGAACCCAAAGGATTTATAAAAGACAGTATAGAATTAAGAAAACTTAAGGCTACAGAAAAAAATATTACAATCGTTGACAATACGCCTACTGAGATGAGTATTTATTCTGACCCCTCAATTTTTGATTTTATTATGAGGAACTTCCTGGCCAATGCACTTAAGTATACGCCCCGGAATGGGAGAATAGACATTACAGCCGATACCAGGTCTAAACCCGGATTTACAGTATTCGGCGTTAAGGATTCAGGTATGGGAATTGACCCGGAATTATTACCTAAACTGTTTTATTCGTTAAAGAGCAGGGTTGGAACTGAAAATGAAAAAGGTAATGGTATCGGCCTCATGCTTTGTAAAGAATTTGCCATACAAAATGGCGGGGATATTTGGGTAGAGAGTGAGAATGGTAAAGGCTCCACGTTTTTTCTTTCGGTGAAAAACTGATTTTCTCAATGATCATTAAATAATTAATGACAGCAATTATTTGCCGTATTATTTTGGTGGGCCATTTATGGTGATTATGAATCTGGCTTACTTATCTAAAAAGTTAATAATGCCGTAACTCAATGGCATTTTCGTTGAAATGCTTTTATCTTTGATACTGATAATTTTAAAACAGATAGAATAATATGTATTCAGGCAAACTGGTAATTTTTGTAATTGTGCTTCTAACTGGCTTTTCGGGTACTGCATCAGCGCAGTTCAAAGACCTTTTTAATAAGGCAGAGAAGACAATTGGCGGTAAAGGACATGGCAAAGGAGGGTTGACAGAGGCTGATATATCAGCAGGTCTGCGTGAGGCTCTGAACGTTGGTGCAAAAAATGCTACCGGGAAGCTATCGGCTCAGGATGGCTTTTTTGGCGATGCATTGATAAAGGTGCTCATGCCGCCTGAAGCTAAAAAAGTGGAAAATACATTGCGCGAAGTTGGATTCGGAAAACAGGTTGACGATGCTATTTTAAGCATGAACAGGGCTGCAGAAGATGCAAGTACACAGGCTTTGGATATTTTTGTAGATGCTATTAGGAGAATGAGTATCCAGGATGCTCTTTCTATACTTAAAGGTAAAGATGACGCTGCTACCCAGTATCTGAAAGAAAAAACCCAGGCTGCTTTAATCAAAGCGTTTCAGCCCGTGATAAAAGCCTCGCTTGATAAAGTTGGCGCAACAAAATATTGGTCAACTGTATTTACTACCTACAATGATTTGCCTACTACATTTAAGAAAGTAAATCCCGACCTTCCGGCTTATGTAACTGAGCGTGCACTGAACGGGGTATTTATCTATATTGCTAAGGAAGAAGGGAAAATAAGGAAGGACCCAATGGCCCAGGTTACAGATCTGCTTAAAAAGGTATTCGGTTCACATTAACACTGCCCGAAAGTAAATACTTCACCTGATTATTTAATTGATTACGCATTGGATAATTACTGTTTATGTGTCGTATTTGAATTTTCAGCAACTCAATTTTTTATTGACTTTTAAAATGTTAATGTTAAGCGTTTGGAGTATATAAATATTTAGCTTTATCTTGCACCAAAGGCTGATGCCTGTTATTCAATAAATTGCAAAGAATTATGCTGCTGGAACAGAGTTTTGATCTTATCGGTTGGTGGAATGAGCAATCATTTCCAGGTAAAGAATTATTTAGTCTGCTGGATACAGGCGAAATCATCTTACTCAAGGGTGACAATATAAAGGAACGTTCTATCGGTATAGTATCTTCTGAAAATGCAGATCCGGTTTTCAGGAATCTTGTTGAAAAATTTGCAGGTGCAGAAGCCAAAGTTTATGAACTTGAACTGGAGTGGCAGAATACTGAAGATAAGACTAAACTTGCTGATAAGGTAGCTTCATTGAAGGAATATCTGCAGCATGTATGCGGGCTGGGTAACTACAGTAAACTGGGTGCATTGGTTCATGACTGGGAGCACACACTATTCACGCTTACTGAAGAAAATTATGCAGCCAAACTCAAGCTGGCAGAAGCTGCAGAAGAATTGGCCAACAGTGATCAATGGAAGGAGACCCAGCAGGCGCTGAAAGAGATTGCAGATAAATTCAAACTCGCAGGCCATGTTGATAAAAACAGAAATGACAAACTGTGGAACCGTATAGATGCTGCCAGGAAATTGTTTTCAGATCGCAAACGTCTGCATCATGAGGATGAAGAAAAAGATCTGCTGCTTAACCTGGACCTTAAGATAGATCTTGTAGAACAGGCTGAAGGTATTGCTGCATCGGAAGATTGGAAGAAAACAACAGAAGCTTTTCACCGGCTGACAGATGAGTGGAAAACCATAGGCCACACCCTTAATAAAAAAAATGAGGAGCTGTGGGCCCGTTTTCAGGCAGCAAAAAGTACATTTTTTGAAAAGAAGAGAGAACATGCAGCCAGGATACAGGTGGAGCAGGATGCCAATTATTCAGTGAAACTGGCTATTGTAGAAAAAACTGAATCGCTTAAAGACAGCACTGAATGGAATGTGACCGCCCAGGCATATGCAGCGCTGATGGATGAATGGAAACAATCGGGTAGAGTACAGCACGAAAAAGGGGAGGAGTTATGGAAACGGTTTATTGCTGCAAAAGAACAATTTTATGCTGCCAGAAAGGTGCATATGGACTCCGAGCGGGCATTTTTTGAAAATAACTATACACAAAAAAAGGTGCTTTTCGATCGTGCCGAGCAATTAAAACATTCCAATCAGTGGTCTGAGGCTACCGCTGAAATGATGCAGTTGCTGGAAGACTGGAAGAAGATAGGCCCTGTTCCCCGTTCTTATGGCGATAAACTATGGGAGGATTTTAATGCTGCCAGAAAATATTTTTTCGCCCGTAAGGATGCCAACAGGGAGCAGCGCAAGCAATATGCCGAATCTCAGAAATCGGCCAGGGCACAATATGCCAGAGATACAATTGTGAACCTGCAGCAGGATATAAAAGAGGAAGAAGAAAAACTGGCTGATTTTAAAAATGCGATAGAAAACATCTCTCCGGGTAAAAAAGCTGCCGAATTGAAGGAACATCTTGAAAAACTGATTGCAGAGGGTACTCAAAAACTGAAAAGACTGCAGGAAAAATTTAAGCAGGCCCAGAAAGATATCGGCGCTGAACCTGTAAAAGAAGAAGCAGAACAAGGTGCCTGATAATTTTTATTGCTATTTTTATTTTTTTTGGATTCTGATTTCATGCAATTGGTGTAGGTTTGTAACCGCAGTTTTATCATGAATTTTAAGCGGTTAATATTAATATTTTTATGCGTATTAAGTGCGTCTGCCTCCTATTCTCAACGGGAGAGCGGGCTTGTTCAGTCGCGCGTTCTCATCCTGCTGGATGAATCATCGAGCATGATTCAGCCCTGGGCCAGTGGTAAAGAAAAATACAAAGCGGCCAGAGAAATAATCATGAAGCTGATAGACAGCGTTTATGCCGTTAATAAAGATGTTGAATTTTCTCTGAGGGTTTTCGGGCATCAGCATACTGTGCCTGAAAATGATTGTTACGATACCCGCAATGAAGTTCCTTTCAGCAAAGATAACAGGTACCAGGTAGCTGCAAGGCTCGATGATATACATCCGCTGGGAGTTACACCAATAGCCTTTGCACTTACCGAAGCCGCCGATAAAGACCTTGTTGATGTGAACAGTAACGCATACAGCATTATACTGATTACAGATGGTGGCGAGAGCTGCGGCGGGGATATTTGTGAAGTAATGAAGAAATTAATTAAGAACAAAGTCTACTTCAAACCCTATATTGTAAGCCTTGAGAATGATCCCTCGCTGAAGGTTACTTATTCCTGTATGGGAGACTTTCTGCAGGTGACAAAGGAAAAAGACATTCCAAAAGCTGTAAGTACAATTGTTACAGCTTTCAGGCCTGTAATAAAAATAAGTGCTACAGATTACCAGGAAGTACAGAATATAGCAGCAAAAGCGCCTAGTGTATTAAAGGTTAGTAAACCAGACATTAAACCAGACATTAAACCTGCACCTGCACCGAGGGATCAGGTAAATATTGCTGCGTTGCCTGTCATCACAGCAATGCTGGCCATCAGAACGAACAAGCCTGAAATGGAAATAATGGCAATGGCAGGTCAGGATTTACAGTTGCCGGCGTTGAAGGTTGATATTCCGTTTACACACCCTGTAGTAAAGATAGACGATATTATACCTGTGCACCTGAAGCTGCTCGCAGTTGGCAGCCCCTTAACTGATTCGAAAATAAAAACGGTAAATCAGAATATGCCTTTGCCAAAGGTAGTTGCAGATACCATACCTAAAAGGCCGATTGATGTTTTGTCAAAGCTTAAACCGTTAGCCCGGCATACCTTCAGTGTGATATTTGTAATTGAAGATCATACCTATGCCATGCGCAATGTGCCGCCGCTGCCACCTGTAAAAACAGACCAGCCAGCCCCGAAACCAGCCCCGGAGGTGCCACAGAAACATGAATTTCATGTCGAAACAACAGAAGATAAGGAAACAACAGTTTCGGTATATTTTACCAATGGTCAGGGGAAATTTTATACCACCAGCCCCCAGGTTATACTTCTCGATGCGGTTACAAAAAAACCTGTTAAGAAATTTTTCCGTACCGTTGACCCTTCAGGAAACCCGGATCCGCAAAATGAAATTGCCCCAGGTACTTACGACCTTACCCTGGCAGGAAGGCCTGACTATATGCTTAACAGCATAGTAGTGGCGCCTCATAAAAACAATAAGATAACAGTGCTTGTGAAAAAGACAACGCTCAGTTTTGCCTATGAAAATGCTCCTGCCAGGCAGGTAAAAGAATTTTCGGCTGAAGTAACAGAGCGCAATAAGTCGCAGGGTAGAGTCCAGGATCAGAGATGTACTGAGAAACTATTGTATGAAACCGGCAATTACCATATCGAAATAAATACTTTTCCTCGTGATGTGCGGAATGTAGATCTGGATTTCGATGGGGAAACTGTTATTACTATTCCACAGCCGGGTTTTGCTAAGTTTACCGGAGATGGTACTATTCACAACGTAACGCTATACAGGCAGTATGGCGATAAGTTTCTCAGTTTTTTCCCAATGGATCTGAATGACCCCAAGAGCCAAAGCCAGCATCTGCAGATGCAGCCGGGATCCTATCAGGTTCATTACCAGAAAGGCCCTATGAAGGGTTCTGTGGCTGAACAGGTAGTTCCATTTATGATTAAGGCTACTCAGGTTACCGAAATAACAATTAAATAGCATATGGATAAGGTGGAAATATCCAATATCAGGTATTCATCTCCAAAATATAAAGGAGTATGGGACTTGCGCGAAGAGGTACTGCGCCGTCCGCTGGGCTTGTCACTCAAAAATGATGATCTCAGCCGCGACCATCATGATGATATATTTATTGCAGAGAGTAACAACAAGGTTATTGCCTGTCTGTTGTTGCATCAGCTGGAAGATAATTGTGTGCAGCTCCGCGCTATGGCTGTGTATGATGAGTGGCAGGGGAAGGGTATCGGGAAGCTGCTTGTTCAGTCTGCCGAAAAATTCTGCCGGGAATCCGGGTACCGGAAAATTATTCTCCATGCCCGTAAAGTGGCCTTGGGATTTTATTCCGGAATGGGGTATACAGTCTGCAGTGATGAATTTGTTGAAGTGGGTATTCCACATTTTATAATGGAGAAGGAGTTGAATGCTCATCAATAATTTTCAATATTCTTATTGAGTTTCTGTACTTTTGATTCTTGAAATATCCGGAGAAGGAATTGTTTCATTTACATTTGACTAAATTTATTTATGACCAACAAAATTTTGCTGTCATTATTTTTACTGGTAACACCCTGCCTGTCTTATTCCCAGATTTTTCCGGCAGAAGGTAGTTCATTGAATTACAGAATTGCCGGTTTCGCTTTCCCAACTATACCAAAATCAGATGCTTACAGAATTGATATTGCACAAGGGAGGCACATTATAATAGATTCATTTGAGAAAAATATTATTAAACATGTTGAGACTTCAACCAACAAAGAAATAATTGAATTACCTGCATTTGGTAAACAATATACCTGGCGGATTACCTATAAGGATAATAAGAAGGTACTTAAAAACAGTTCACTGTATCATTTCAGTACATTAATGAACGACAGGATAGATACAGCTAAATTCCGGCTGAGAATTCTGCATGCAGCTGAGCAGCATAAGGATGATTATGTATCTGAAGACGGAGGAGGAGTACTTTATGATATGAAGGGCCGCCCGGTATGGTTTATTCCCGACACCAATGGTATGGGAGGATATGTAGCAGATTTAAAGTTTACAAAAAATGGTACTATTACATTTATTTACAAAACTGCCTTTGAAATAAATTATGACGGTACAATATTGTGGAAGGGGCCAAATAATGGTTCAATAAACGGGGATACTGCAGGTGAGTATTACCATCATGAATTTACACGTCTATCCAATAACCATTACCTGATATTGGGAACTCAATTGATTATGTGTAAAACAGTTACCTTAAAAGACACCAGTTATGTTTTGACGTCTCTTGACAGATCAAAGCTGACTGATGGCTATAAACCAGGAAGATTTGGCACAATAATAGAATATGATGAAACGGGCAAAGTAGTTTGGTCTTGGAAATTTACAGATCATCTGGCAGGGTCTGATTTTGATTACTACGAATCAAGAATAGACAGCGGTAAAAGATATGATCCGCACGACAATGCATTTTATTTTGATGAAAAAAATAAAATTATTTACCTGGGTTACAGAAACCTGAACAGGATTATGAAAATTGAATACCCAAGTGGTAAAATTTTGAATAACTACGGTGAAAATTTCAAACCAGGTACACAAAGTACCGGAAAAGGTTTATTCTGCAACCAGCACAGTATTGGTATGACTGAAGAAGGTTATTTATATGTATTCAACAATAATTCATGCCAGTTGAGGGACTCAATGCCGTCCATTGTTATTTTGAAAGAACCGGTATCCAAAGATGACGATTTTAAAAAAATATGGGAGTACACCTGTACTATGGATACAATCGATTTTCCGGCTGGCTACCCAAAGATATTCGGGAACGGTGGTAATGCAATAGAATTATCAGACCATTCATTTTTTGTGGATATGGGCAGTATATACAGCAGGGAATTTATTGTTAACAGGGCTAAAAAAGTATTATGGGCTGCATTGCCCGAAAGATACATTGAGACCGACGGAAAATGGACGGCATTAAAGAATTACAGAGCAAATATTATCAGCAGAAAAGACCTTGAACAACTGATATGGAAATCTGAAACGTACAAGCCCTGACGAATAAATCCAATTTATTCAAGTTGGAAATGCCATTGAAAAGGAACTGGTACATATGAGGTATTATTTTGTTTAAGGCTTTTTGATTTAAATCAGAAATACAAAAATATTTTTGTTTTTGTTAAAAATATCAGTACCTTTCCCAACTGTTTTTCTGTGACAAGAGCATATCTTGTTCGTAAATCGTAGTTTTTAATTTTCAATTACATTTTTTATTAAAAAAATTGATAGCTGTATGAAATCATTTTACACTTCAAAGCTGATCATCCTAATAGCCCTACTATCAGGATATAGTGTGAGCCTTTTTGCTCAGACAACTACTTTTAATTGGAATGGGACTGCCTTTGGTTCAGGTACTGTGCAAACATATGCTGTTCCTGCGGGTGTCACTCAAATCGGGGTTGATATGAAAGGCGGCTGCGGCGGCGGTTGTTACGCCAGTTACGGATCACCAGGTCCGGTAGTTCTTGGCGGCCGTATACAGTGTACCTTGAATGTAACTCCAGGAACTACATTATATGTGTTTGTGGCAGGTGCCGGACAGACTGATGGAAGTGGCGCATATACACCTATCGGTGGATGGCCCGGAGGCGCAAATGGCCAGGTATATTCTGCTGCCGGTGGCGGAGCATCTTTTATTAGTTTAGCTAATTCTCTCATCGGCGCCGCACCAACAAGTGTACTTTGTGTGGCAGCAGGTGGTGGTGGTGGTGGCGACTGGGGTACTACAGGCGGCGCAGGTGGTGGCCTTATAGGTTCCACAGGTGGCACATATGCAGGAACTTATGTCGGTGGCGGCGGTGGTACACAAACAGGGCCTGGATCAGGTGGTAACGCTAATGGATCCCAGGGCGTGGGTGGTGCATGTGGTGGTTCTGCCGGTGGCGGCGGTAGCGGCTGGTGGGGTGGTAATGGTGGTTCCAGCAGTGGAGCTGGTGGCGGTGGCGGCTCTTCATACGCTAATCCAACTTATACTTCAGGTTCATCAATAAACACTGGCGCTTATGCTGGCGCTAATGGAAATGGTCAGGCAATAATAACAGTTTTATGTACTGCTCCCGGTTCAATAGTTGGTGCTGCTCCGGTTTGTCCCGGTTCGACAATTACACTTACCAATCCTACTGCAACAGGCGGTACATGGGTAAGTAGCAATACATCAGTAGCAACAATTAATGCTGCAACAGGTGTGGTTACCGGGGTTTCTGCTGGAACTACTACTATTACCTATCAGGAGTCTAATCCATGCGGTGGTGCTTCTGCAACAACTACTATTACTGTTCTGCCTCTGCCAGGTTCTATTACCGGAACTACCAGTGCCTGTGTTGGCCTGTCATCAACTTTAAGCGATGCCGGCGGCGGCACATGGGTTAGTTCTAACACATCAGTAGCTACAATCAGCACATCTGGTACATTTACTGGTATCACTGCAGGTACTGCTGTAATCAGTTATACTTTACCAACAGGCTGTGCTCCGGCAACAACTACTGTTACAATTTATCCTACTCCGTCTGCAATCGGTGGTACTCCTACCGTTTGTGCAGCAGGTGCTACAACTACCCTGACTGATGCACTCACAGGTGGATCATGGACAAGCAGTACGACATCTATTGCTACTGTTGGAGTAGGAACTGGTGTTGTTACTGGTGTAATTCCCGGTACCGTTACCATTACCTATACATCAGCCAATGGTTGTGTAATATCAACTCCGGTAACAGTTAATCCATTGCCTGCTGCAATTGCAGGTAGTGCAAGTGTTTGCGTTGGTTCTACAACAACACTTACCGATCCTACATCAGGCGGAACATGGTCGAGCAGTAATTCATCGCAGGCTTCAATAGGAGTAGGCACAGGTATCGCAACAGGCGTATCTGCCGGAACTCCAACAATAACTTATACTCTTGCAACAACAGGTTGTCGCATTACCGCACCACTTGTTGTTAATCCTCTGCCATCAGCTATTTCCGGTGGCAGTAATATGTGTGTTGGTGGCAGTCTTTCATTAACAGATGCGGGTGGCGGCACCTGGACCAGCAGTAACCTGCTGGCTGCAACTATCAATACTTTCACTGGTGTAATGACAGGTATTGGCCCAGGCACTACTACTATTACATATAGTTTATCTACCGGATGTGCTACTACAAGTTCAGTTTTGGTTAATCCATTACCTGCAACTTATACTGTTACCGGTGGCGGCGGTTATTGTGCAGGCGGTACTGGCGTTCATATTGGTCTTTCTTATGCAAGCACAGGTATTAACTATGTATTGCTTCAGGGTGGCTCTCCGGTATCACTGTCTATGCCAGGTTCTAACTCCGGACTAGATTTTGGAACTTATACCACACCTGGTTTGTATACAGTAATAGCAACAAATTCTGTTACAGGTTGTTCCAATACTATGACCGGATCAGTAGCAGTGACAGTTAATCCATTGCCTGCTATTCATAATATTACAGGCGGCGGCGGTTATTGCGTTGGCGGTGCAGGCATTCTGTTAGGAACTGACGGTTCTGATGGTGGCATCAATTACCAGCTTTATAACGGAGCATCACCGGTTGGCCCGGTATGGCCCGGTTCTGGTTCTGGATTACCGCTTAGTTTCGGATCATATACAACTCCGGGTACATATACTGTAATGGCAACAAATGCTTCAACCAGCTGTAACCAATTACAGGGCAACACCGCAGTGATTACAATAAATGCAGTGCCAACTGCTTATACTGTAACAGGTGGCGGCAGTTATTGTTCAGGTGGTGCAGGACGAATTATTGGCCTCAGCGGTTCAGATGCTGGTACTTCCTATCAGGTATTCCAGGGTTCAATCGCAGTAGGCTCACCTGTATTAAGTACAGGCGGCGCAATCAGCTTCGGGCTGTTTACTGGCGCAGGTACTTATACTGTAGTAGGTACTAACGTGGCAGGTTGCCCTGGCAACATGATCGGCAGTGTTACAATTATTATTAGTCCTCTGCCTGCTGTCAATACAGTAACTGGTGGTGGTAGCTATTGTTCCGGAAGCGCAGGTGTGCATGTAGGCCTTTCTTACTCTACGCCTGGCATAGATTATTCTCTTATATACTTAGGCGGTACAGTTGTTACAGTTAGTGGTTCCGGTTCTGGTCTGGATTTCGGGGCACAAACTGTTCCCGGTATTTATACTGTTCAGGCAACAAATACTTCAACAGGTTGTGTTGCCAATATGTTCGGAAGCGCTGTAGTAAATATGAATCTGTTGCCTGACGGCACTCATAATGTATTGGGCGGCGGTGGCTATTGTTCGGGTGGCACAGGCTCTGATATTAACATTGATGGTTCTGATGGTGGTGTGAACTACCAGTTATATATTGGAACTTCACCAATAGGTATTCCTCGTGGCGGAACCGGTTCAGGTATAGATTTCCTCTATTATACTACTCCAGGTACCTATACAGTTAAGGCAACCAATGCAGTTACAGGTTGCAGTATTATGCTCACAGGCAGTGTAAATATCAGTGTTAATCCGCTTCCTGCTCTTCACACAGTAACCGGCGGAGGTAATTTCTGCATTGGTGGTTCAGGCGCTGATGTAATGCTTAATGGCTCTAACTCAGGGGTTAATTACCAGCTCATCCGTTCAGGTGGCATTGTCACCACTATGGCAGGTACAGGAAGTCCACTGGATTTTGGAATGGTGTTTGTAGCAGGCACTTATACTGTAATTGCAATTGACGGCACAACAGGCTGTAACAGGACTATGTTAGGTAGCGCCGCAGTTTCAGTAAATGCAGCTCCTGATCAGTATACCGTTTATGGTGGTGGTGTCCTTTGCGCCGGTGATGCAGGTTATCCTGTTTATCTTAGTTCTTCTGCAGCAGGTATCAGCTACCAGTTGTACAAATCTGGTATTATTACTGGTACTCCAATCCCAGGCACAGGCGGCATTTTGAATTTCGGTTTAAAAACCGTCGATGGTAACTATACAGTTATTGCCCGCAACCCACTTACAGGATGCACCAACACTATGCTTGGAAGTGCAATTGTCAGTGTAAACACGCTGCCAAACCAATATCATCTGATTGGTAGTGGTAATTATTGTGTTGGTGGTTCCGGTAGGAATATTAATCTGGACAACTCAGACCTCAATGTAGACTATCAGCTTTACAGATCCGGAGTTCCGGTGGGTGCGCCGGTTGCTGGCGTAAGTGGCCTGCTTAGTATGGGTCTGGATTCTTTCGGTACTTATACAGCCAAAGGTACTGATGCAACCACTGGTTGCACATCTACCATGCTGGGAACAGTTGCAATAAATACTGTTACCCCTACTGCATTTACTGTAACAGGCGGAGGCAATTACTGTGCAGGTGGTACAGGCGTATTGGTTAACCTAAGCGGTTCGGTTGCTGGCGTAAGCTATCAGTTGGTAACAAGTGGCAGCAGCCCTGTAGGTGCACCGGTTTCTGGCACAGGATCTCCTCTTAGCTATGGATTGATAACTACAGCAGGTACTTATTCTGTAATTGCTACTGATACTTTACTTGGCTGTGTAGGCAATATGGCTGCCAGTGCTACCGTTGTTGTCAACAGCCTTCCGGTTGCTCAGACTGTAACCGGTGGTGGTTCATTCTGCCCTGGTGGCGGCGGCGAGCATGTAGGTCTGCTTAATTCTGTAAGCGGTATCAATTATCAATTGCAGATTGGTGGCATTAATACCGGTTCACCGGTTCCTGGCACCACAGGACTTGCACTTGATTTCGGTCTGCAGACAACTACAGGTATATATACTGCAACAGCGGTAAATGGAACAACAGGTTGTGGCAACACTATGGCAGGAAGTGTATCAGTGAGCTTGCTTGCTGCACCAACGCCATATACAATGACAATAGATAATTCAGGTAATTACTGTGCAAGCGATTCTGGACTTCATGTAGGACTCATTAATTCTCAGACCGGAGTTAACTACCAGTTATACCGCGGTGGATCAATTATAGGCGGTCCTGTTGCAGGCCATACTGGTACTTCTATCGTATTCGGTTTGGAAAATATCGCTGGAGTTTACTCTGTATCTGCGGTTAACTCAGGCACAAGTTGTATCTCCAATATGGCAAGCAGCGTAACCCTCAACATTATTCCACTGCCAACAGCGCATACTGTGACCGGCGGCGGCGGATTCTGTGCAGGTGGCGCAGGCCTCGCAGTAGGTCTTGATGGTTCAGACGCTGGTATCAGCTATCAGCTGTATCGCGACACAACTGCTTTGGGTACATTGTATGGCACCGGCTCAGGTCTTAATTTCGGTTTGCAGGCTAATCCTGGTACCTATACTGTTATCGGGAACAGTGATATTACCCCATGTGGTAATACTATGATTGGAAGCGCTAATCTGTTTTATCAGGCAGTTCTTACTCCTGTTGTAGTGATTCAGGCATTCCCTGGTATAGGTGCTCATGTTTCACAGGTTGATTCTGTAAGGGCATTGGTTACCAACGGTGGTCCTAATCCTACTTACCAGTGGTATGTTAACGGTAATCCTATAGCAGGCGCTACAAATGCTACTTTTGCCGGTCAGTCTTACTTCAATGGTGATTCAGTAGTTTGCGTGGTAACTGCAAGTGGCCCATGTGGTGGCAACAGCGCTTCAAAATCAATCATTATCAGTTTGCTGGGTGTGAGCGTAAAACAATTGAACGCATCTGGCGCAGATATTATGTTGGTTCCTAACCCGAATAATGGTTCATTCAGTCTGAAGGGAACATTGGGTACTTCAAGCAACGAAGAAGTGAATGTAGAAATCACAAACATGCTTGGTCAGGTAATCTACACCGGTAAAATATTGCCATCAAACGGCAGCATAGACCAGAAGATAACTCTGAGTAACATTGCCAATGGAATGTATCTTCTGAACCTGGGAACTGGTGCAGAACGCTCTGTATTCCACTTTGTAATTGCTCAATAGTTCCTTCTGAAAGAAGTTGAAAAAGTTTATACAAACGCCCTGGTATATCCGGGGCGTTTTTGTATGTGGATGGGTTTGAAATACTTTACCGGTAGGGCCGGGTAAAACGGCTTAATAATTCGCTCATATAGTTTCCGGTTGCTGGTTCAATTCCAACAGATGAAATCCAGGATCAAGTTGAAAAGTTGGAGGAACCAGTTAAAACGAAAGAAACCTCCTGATTCTTATCTCAAGGTTTTATACCCAATTGACATTATACATCGCCATTTGTATTCTTTGCGGCCTTAAAAATGACATTTGCATATTGCGCCTTCGCGCCTTCGCGTGAGATTTTTTCATGCCGCTCTTTATAGTCTATCGGTAGTATTCCTCTCTCTCTTACAATAGGAATCCAGGTAGTGCGTTTGTAATATGCACATAACTTATATTATTCACGCCATAGCAAGGAGAAAAAATAAATATGCTAAAAAATTAGGAAAATTGGATTGTTTATTATACATTTGTCCCGAAATTAGTCAAAAATATCAAAAAAATTAACTATGAAATCCTCAATATTCCATATTATTTGTTGCAAATCGGGTATTGAATTTGCGATTCTACAGCAAATAAATAGACACTGCCCGTGCGAATTTCATACTGAAATGTATAATAAGCTGAAAGCTAACTATTTGTAACTGTAAAAACTTCCGGTTTTCCGGAAGTAACCAGAAGCAAACCCGCAATTTTTCACCCAAAACCAGAAGCAAAACCAGAAGCGACCGGAAGCAAAACCCGCAGTTTTCAAAGCTAGGTTACCGCAGCAGATAATGCAGAATGGTTACAGATAAACTATCTCAGCCAAAGCTGGTAACGATAATAACGACATGAAATTTGCAGTAAAAAAAATAAAACGCGGAAATTCAATAAGTTACGCAAAATAAATCTGCAAAAAGACGCAATTTTCGATGAAAAGACGCAATTTTTTGAACAAAAGACGCAACAATCACGCAGTTTTTTTGACGAAAAGACGCAATTTTTTGAATGAAACACGCAATTTTTTGCCGTAACAAAAATAATCTTTTTCGTCCCTCAACTTTTCAACTTGATCTTAAAACGGCTTAAAAACGCTCTCTTATAGTTTCCGATTGCTGATTCAATTCCAACAGCTGTAATCCATTGAAACTATCGGAAATAATGGTGCACCATTTTGAATCCTGCTAAAAGACGGGAGGATCTTTTGCCTATAATAGAATGGAAATAAAACAGTATCAGCAAAAAACTGCATATCATCAATAATATACAGTTGTTATTTTGACTGCTAGCCGCATCATAGAATATCCAAAAAATAGAAAAAATCCATATAGTGGAAATGCAAAGGGCATTACAAAAAACATAAACGATTGATTATCAAATAAGTAAAATTTTGGCACATGGTTGGATATATATTAGTCAGAAACAAAGAAATTAACTCCCGTCTAATACCTCCTCGAACATTTCCCGCCCCGAAGGCTGATGCGAATAGCACCAGCCTTTGGATATTTTATAAATTTGTAAGGACGGCTGCTTGTACATCCAACTTTGAAAAGCTGCCTGCTCACACTGTTTTTACTGATTAGTATATGCAAATAATAGTAGCAAAAAGTAGATTCATTGTAGAAATCAGGTACACTTAAAATCATTATTTACAACCTCAAACCAGACTGGGGAATTATCCGATTTTAATAAAAAGAGTAATTTGTATATTTATTACTCTGAAACCTCGATTTAATTTATTACAATCTTCCTGATAATTTGCGCTCCATTGGTTTCTAAAGTTATAAAATACATTCCTGCAGATATTCCTTTAATATCGATGGCCAAGTTGGTATTCTCAGTGGTATTTTCGATTGCTTTCTGAATCAATATTCTGCCGGTAATATCTGAAACTTGAATGGATATTTTACCTGGTGCAAGATTAGTTGCTTCAATATTGATGTAATCATTGGCAGGATTAGGATAAACTCTTAATGTTGGTTTGGATACTAAACCCGGTTTTACATCAGCTAGGCCACAGGCAATCTTTAGCGCTTTATTCAGTACTTCATCATCATGGTGACGGATACCTGCTTTAGTTGGGTAAACAATAACATCTGGTACAATGCCAATACGTTGTGTACTATCGCCATTGGGGTAAAATACACCCAATGTGGTAAACCCTGTATGTTGATCCAGGCTCAAATCCCAGTAACTGACATCGCCATCTGCTCCGGCCGTCTGACTGCCCACTTTAATGGCTCCGGGCATGGCACCCAGCATCATACAGGAATACTCAGCCTGGCTCTGTGTAATTTCATCCATCAGTATAATTACTTTACCATTATATCCGTAATTACCGGCAGTGCCTTCAACTTCATGACTCCAATAATAAGTGCCCGGATAGGTTACATCTGGCATAGTAAGTTTGGTATATTCCATAACTCCTGGGTATATTAAATTTGCTATCGACCAGGCAGTAGCATTGGGATAATTCCGGAGATCGAAAATTATGGCACTTTTTTCATAAAGGTGAGTATACATGGTGTTTACATCTGAGTCGTGAAGATTGCCCATATTTACATAACCAACATCACATGATAATGTAGTCCAGTCAAGTCTTTCAAGGGAATCGGCAGGATAGATATAACTATAGAAGAATGCCTGATTTGAGTTTGGATTAATGCAGGTAGCCGAAATAGTATGGTTGGTACCTGTACTGTCTTGTACCACTAGCGTTTCATTTATTCCATTGCTCTGCCTGCCTAACAAATTTTCAGACACAACTCTTCTGAACCCAGATAGATTTCCTGCAGAAAAATAAGGTTTGAGGCTATCTTCCCATTGAGCAGTGGTCAGTCCGTCAACTGAGATAATTGCATCACCAATCTTTATCCCTGGAACCAATGAATTTACAACAACGTACTGACTGGATATATACTTAAGCCGCAAACCCGGGCGGTAATGCCCTGGCAATTCCTGATAGTAACTGCTATAACTAAAACCATAAACATGTAAATCATTCAGATTAGTAAATACTTTAAGATAGAGTTTATAAAGAGATTGTGGATCGCTGACAGTTGCCATTGGTAATACATAATTATTCAGAGTGGTATCCCATGGTGTATCAAGAACATAATTGTAAGGGTAGAAATACCTGACCACATTCCAATATTTAAAAAACATCAGCAATCTGTGGTTTTCATCAGGATAGCTGGTAGTGGTATTGACATTAAGTTCGGGGTTATCATATGGTAAAACCAACCACCCCTGGTAGGGTGTGGTATAGGTGTTGGTATCAACCCAGCATTCGGCATGTGGCCTGAAGTTATTTTTTATAGTATCCAGTTGTATCCGAACATCGTTGCGCAGTACCGATGAGCCAATCCAGCTCCAGTCGCGGTTGCGCTTTAGTTCCAGAGGCAGCGTGTCGGGGAAATAGGTGGTAGCTATAGCCATCGGGCCAGCTGCTGCTATCATCGTATCCAGCGCATCATTGAATGCGCTGTTTGTTGTAGCGCTTTCTACAGCAGGCAATACTGCGACTAATACACTATCCCAGTTTACATTGCAGGTACTAACATTGGAGTGGTAATACTTCATGAAGCCCATACTTTACAGGTATAGTAAAGCCGTTGCTGTAAAGAAATTGTTTGCGAGAAACTATTGAAAGATAGCAAACAAAGCAGAATAAAGAGTGCAGATTTTTTCATAAAGAGAATTTAAGAGGTAAATTAAGAAATGATTGTCTATGGAATTTACAAAAAATAATTCTATAACAGATTGGAGAGAAGACAATTAATAAAAATAAACTAAAATATTATGTGTAATTGAAAAAATCTTGTACAACTGCCAAATGATTAAAGTATACTGTGTTTAGGGCTTTATATACTCCCTATAATTATCCCTGATCCAGGCTTTCATTTCCAGGTCTGACACTGAGCGGGCATAGGCATAATCCATCGGATAGATTTTCATAAACTGCAGTAGGGAATCCCCTTTTAATCCGGTAAGGGTGGTTACGAGTTCAGGTTTGTAACGGGAGTCAATAAACTTCTGCTCCATATCTTTTTGAAAAGTGGCTTTAAATCTTTTGTTTCGTTTATAGCTTCTTGATAGTCTTTGCACAGGAGCACCTATTAACCCGCTAACCACCAGCCCGCCATTCGTACTTACTTTTGGATTAATTTTTTTCTTGTTCAGTTCCTGGCTGTAGAGGGTAGTCATTTCGATCGAGTCTTTCTGGAACTTTGTCAGCTCGTGTACCGTATATTCGGGCAATCTCACCGAAATAGGCAACAACTCCACTCCCATATCCGAATAGGAACTTACAGTTTTCTGAATAGTGTGAAAACCATTGTAGGAAAAGCTGAGGATATCTCCAATGGTTGCACTGAGACTGAAATTTCCCTCAATGTCCGTCTGCACAGATTGCCCGTTTGCCAGGTTCTGCACGGTAACCATGTACATCGGCTTATAAGTTTCACCATTCAATACAATACCCTTCAGTATTTGTCCATAAACACTGATTGTTGTTACCAATAAGATTATTGAAAGTAATAACTGCTTCAACAGGGGGATAATATATTATGTAAAACTAAAAAACATCGGCAAGCATCCAATTAACCGGTTTGTTTTTGGGAATTATTTAAGAGAAAGGATCCTACCAAAAGCATCTGACAGGATAATTCTTGAATTGGCTATCTGTTGTCAGGACAGTTAAATCGTTTGTTAGTGCTTGGGCAATTATTATTCTGTCGAAAGGATCTTTGTGAACTAAATCGAGTTTTAAAAGAGAATATAAATTTTCTATTTCTACTGGGAGAATTACAATGTCATTTCTATTTAAAAAATCAAAAATTTTGTTGAATCCAATTTTAAGCTCAAGTTTTCCATTTTGCGATTTAATAGCTATTTCCCAAAGACTTGCTATGCTTTAAAAACAATCATTATCAATGTCAACAATTACCTTTGCCACATTTTTTGGTAGCATTTTATCATTCTCGCTGAACCATATAAAAGTATGGGTATCCAGAAGATAATTCATTAAATGTAATCTTTAAATTCCTCCAATGGTTCGTCAAAATCGGGGGCCATTTTAAATACACCTTTTAATCCACCCAACTGTCGTTCCTTAACTTTTTTTTCTGGCCTGTGCTTCTGTTCCAGAAAGGCAACAAAATCTGCTACTTCGGATTTGAGATTTTCTGGCAATGCAGTAATGTGAGAGATTAATGCGGCATCAGACATTGTTTTTATTTTTTATTAATTACAAAAATAAGATTTTTTTTAGTATTTATTCTAATACAAATGCCCCATCCTCGCTGATGCAATGAACCAGTACCCCTGTTTTTGCAAACTCCTTCTTAAATCGTTGCTGCTGTCTGCGGCTGTAATTATTGCCTATGATTATAAGAGATGGTGAGAATATACGCTGTAATACTCTTGCTTCAATTTTACCAGTAAAGTTTACTACAAGGTAATCGGTATGGAAACGGATTGAAGTGTCAACTACAGTATTAAGAATTAGAACACTCTTACCATTAATGGATACGATTTCCCGGGGGGCCGTACTATCCTCTCTCCATGCCTGCCTGTCCGGTAGGTGAACCCGCCACCCTATATGGGATGGCTTTATTATATAGTCTGCCTTTTTCTGTGAGCCTGTATCTTTATATAAAACTGCATAATCGCCCCCTTTAATTAGTTCTATATGATTAGCCTTACCTGTATTATAAACTATAAGCCTGTGCTGGTGCATCCTGCTCCATTGGCCTTTACAAAAACACAGCAGTAACAGGCAGGCCGCCATAGTTCCGGTAAACAAAGCCGGCTTGTTCTTTTTCATCAAAAACACAGCAATACCTGAAATCAGGAAATAAATAAATACCATTTCAGCTCCGGTAAGCATTATAAACCTGAAGGATACAGGGTTGCAACTTTGCAGCCAGGTAACGATCCTGTCGAACCGGGTTACAATCCAGATAGTGCAGGTACCGATGACTTTAGCACCGACAGGTATCCCACTCAATGCTATTATGGCCATACTCATATACAGCACCAGGCTCATGAAAAGGTAGGCAGCTACATTGGCAACTATAAACAGGAGTGGGAAAATATGAAAATAATAAACCACCAGGGGCGCCACAAGTATCTCGGCTGAGATACTTGCGACTATTGCGCTCCATAATCCTTTTGTAATCTTATGGGCAGGCGAGAGCCATTTATATACCGGATTATAAAAAATTATAAGCGATAAAACAGCCACAAAAGATAACTGGAAGCCCACCGAAAACAGCCACATGGGTTGTGCGCAAAGCAGTAGGAAGGCTGTTGCCAGCAGCTGATTCAGGCTGTTATTGCTTTTCTGAAGCATAATGCCACCGGCTAGCAATGAAAACATAACAGCGGCCCTTATGGCAGATGGATTGGCGCCGGCCATCATTACATAAAACCAAACCAGTGGCAGCGCAATGGCATACTTTATCCACAGGTGTTTTTTAAGCTTCAGCCACCAAAGCAGCAAAGAGATAGCAAAAAAGAAAACAGCTACATTGCCACCAGAAATGGCTATGATATGCACAATTCCGGTCTCGGAATACGACTGTAGTAATTCCTCGTCCAGGTTTACCTCATCGCCAAGCAACATTGCCTGGAGCAGGCCCCTGGTTTTGGGTTCGGGCAGGTATAGAGCCAGTTGAGCCATGCACCATTCATGCACCCGGTCGATAAATGGTGTGCTCAGTGGATCATGAGTTGCAAGTAGCCTTGTATCGTTCACAGAACAAAACTGCTGGTAGCATATGTTATTACGCCTGCAATATGCTGCATAGTCGAACTCGAATGGATTACCTGCATTTTTTATAGGCTGCCAGTCGCCGGGAACAAATAATGTATCCCCCTTATGCAGTAGCATAGGGAACCTGTCTTTGAAAAGATAAAGGAATGCTTTTCCTGTAGTCGGTCTGACTTTACCCGAATCAACACAACTGATTACTGACACCTTCAGTTTCCATGTATTTTCTTTTTCAGCTGGCGCATCTGATATACGTACAAGGTAGGATTTTGTTTTGCTTACATCTCTTCCAAACCAAGCCGTATTATTCCTTATATCACTTATGTTTGATATTGAATAGCCACAAAGCAACAGAAGGATCGAGATCAGTAAAAATTGAACCAATGCAGATATCCCTTTGCTTTTTTCCAACAACACAAATACCAGATATACAAGCAACAACACGACTGCAAAAATTAATGATGCGGTGCCTGAAAGATTGAAAAACCATGAACGGTCGTAACTTAAAATGCCTGCTGCAAAAGGCAACAAAATCCGGAAAAATGGGGCTGTTTCCCAGAAATATGCTTTATGGAGCGGCCATCGTTTCATGGGAAGCTATAACTAAAGATATACATTTAACCTTGCGAAGGTATTAAATTCTTTATCTTTAAAATATGGGACTAATATCCGCTGATTTAACTCTGGCCAATCCTTTGAAAGATGAACTACAGCCAATAATGGCCAAGGCGGTTGTAGATACAGGTGCATTATTCCTTTGTATCCCGGCTCTATTATATAGTAAGAATAAAATATCACTCAGGAAAAATACGATTCTTATAATATTGCTTTTTGCCGGTTATTTATCGTTAGCACATGAGAAAAAAGAAGTGAAGTCAATTTTTCCGTTTTCGGAAATTAATAATAACCTACAACTCCTTCCTCATTAGTACATCAGTCTGCAAATCATCGCCAAGCAGAAAAGGATGCGACCCGCATAGCTGGAATCCCCATTGCCTGTAAAAACTTACTGCTTTATGATTCAGTTCCCAGACACCCAGCCACAGCACATCATGACCACGGCTTTTTGCAAAATCAATACAGTACTCCATTAACGCTGCACCTGCCTTCCTGCCCTGGTATTCCTGCAGCACATAGATCCTTTCAAGTTCCAGAGGTTTATCAGCAACAATATCCGGCTCCCTGTTGGCGCGCAATTTTGCATATCCCGCAAGCCTGCCAGCATACCCTGCCAACAAAAAATAATTATCCTCATCAAGCAACTCCCGGGTCACGTTCTCCAGGCTCATTACCTCAGCCAGGTATTTATCCATGTCCTCTTTTCTGTTCTGCGATCCGAATGTATCACTGAAGGTTGTAGCGCTCAAAGCCGTGAGCAATTCCGCATCCCCGATAGTAGCCCTGGTTATTGCAATTTCATTAGCCATCCTGCAAAATTAGCATACGGCTGCATAACTGTCGTGTTGGTTCAGCTAAGTTAATCGCTTCCCAATTATAGCATTGATTTTTGGCCTTGCCGCTCCTGCTGACTGGCAAATCATGGCAAATATAATTATGCGAATATTTGAAAGGCTCCTTCTTCTTTTCTTACTTACCTTTTTGCCGTTATTGACTACCTTTGCAGCCGATTAACAATTATAAAGCAAACATAATGAATAACGCTTATTTTGATTTTGCAGAACCAAAGAATGAACCGGTACTAAGTTATGCTCCCGGCAGTCATGAACGTAAAGCTTTAAAGGCTGCGCTTGCCGAACTGAAAGGCCAGGTGCGTGATATACCTATGTATATTGATGGAAAGGAAGTGCGCGGAGAGGTGAAAAGAGAAATCCGCCCACCGCATGAGAAGGGACATTTGCTGGGCCATTTTTATCCATCGAACGAAGAAAATGTACACGATGCCATTGATGCTGCATTATCAGTAAGGGAAACATGGGCAGCACTTAGCTGGGAGCACCGTGCTGCCATCTTTATGAAAGCCGCCGACCTGCTCGCTACCAAGTACCGCCTCCGTATGAATGCTGCCACCATGCTGGGCCAGAGCAAAAACGCTTACCAGGCCGAGATCGACAGCGCATGCGAACTCATAGATTTCCTCAGGTTCAATGTATACTTCCTCAGCCAGATTTATAAACAACAGCCTATATCGCCACAGGGCATGAATAACCGCATGGAGTACCGCCCGCTTGAGGGTTTTGTACTGGCGGTTACCCCTTTCAACTTTACAGCCATTGGCGGCAACCTGCCTACTGCTCCCGCCATGTGCGGCAATGTGGTGGTATGGAAACCAGCCAACACGCAGGTATATTCGGCCAGTGTATTTATGGAGATACTTAAAGAAGCCGGCCTGCCCGATGGCGTTATTAACCTCATCTATCCTTCAGGCCCTGTACTGGGCGAGATATGCTATGCACATCCTTATTTTGCAGGGGTGCATTTTACGGGCTCTACAGGAGTATTCCAGAGCATGTGGAAGAGCATAGGCAACAACATAGCCCGCTACAAATCTTACCCCCGCATAGTGGGTGAAACCGGTGGTAAGGATTTTGTGTTTGTTCACCCATCGGCCAATGCAGATGCAGTAGTAGCAGGCCTTGCCCGTGGCGCCTTCGAATACCAGGGTCAGAAATGCTCCGCCGCATCGCGCGCCTACCTGCCCGCCAACCTTGCCACAGAAATAAAGGAAAAACTGGTGAAAGAACTCAAGACCATGAAAATGGGCATAGTAGATGATTTCACCAACTTCATCAACGCAGTTATCGACGAGGCTTCCTTCGACAATATCAAGCGTTATATTGATAATGTAGCCGATAGCAACGGCGCTGCCAGCATACTCTGCGGCGGCAAATGCGATAAATCGAAAGGCTATTTTGTAGAACCAACGGTTATCGAAACCACCGATCCATCGTATGTGTCTATGTGCGAAGAAATTTTCGGCCCTGTGCTTACAATTTATGTATACGAGCCCGATAACTGGATACAGGAACTCGAAGTTCTCGACAGCACATCGCCATATGCACTTACCGGCGCCATATTTGCCCACGACCGCCATGCAATAGAGTACATGACAAAAGCCCTCGTAAACAGCGCCGGCAACTTCTATATCAACGACAAGCCCACCGGCGCAGTAGTAGGCCAGCAGCCATTCGGCGGCGCACGCGCATCTGGCACCAACGATAAAGCAGGCTCAATCCTGAATCTCTACCGCTGGCTGAGTGCCCGCACTATCAAAGAAACCTTTGTGCCTGTAGAAGATTACAGGTACTCATTCCATAAAGAAGATTAATCTGCAGGGATTACCCCAGAAAATTGAAGTTGCAATAAAGCCTGATCCATTTTAGAGGATCAGGCTTTATTGTTTTTATCTGGCCGAAGAAGCGATTGCATCAATCTGGTAAGGATTGCTATGCGGTCAACTAATAATCAGGAATTTTATTTAGACAGACTGAATCCGTATAATTGCACCTATTGAGCTGAGGGGCTCAGCTAAACACAGTCTTACAAAAGAGTATTCCCTTAAAATAATTTCCTTTTTAAGAAGGAATGTCGCACATTACCCGAATTTATTGATCCACATTACTCCGTTCTTGCTATCATATTTATCAAGCAGGCCTTTGCTGTATAGGTTGTAAAGCAACTCTGATGCTTCGTCATTTGTACTATTGCTGAGAAGTGCAAATTCCCTGGTAGTCATTGTATGAAAGTGGGTAAACAGACTTTTAGGGTCCGCGTCTATTGCTTCCTTTTTGGCATCAGGTATCAGCTTGTAAATGATATCTTCGAAATGCTCGTATGGCTGATACCCCCTGATAGTAAACTGATCATTTTCTCTGCCCCTGAAGAACAAGGTCGGGAAACTCTTTACGCCTGATTCTTCGGCCATAAGCAGGTCGTCATGAAACAATTGTTTTGCCTTGCCATTGAAATCTCTTAGTAACCTCGCAGAATCCAACCCTATTTCAAAAGCAGCCTTTTCCAGGAACTGCCACCTGATGATATTCTTTTTTTCAAGGAACACCATTTCCTTTATTCGCCGTAAAAATAATACGGCTTTGTCGGTATCCTGCATCTGTGCTGCTTTAAACGCAATAGAGGGTGGATAAGATGATGGCAGAGGATCATCTTCCCATATGTCGCCGTCCAGAGGCATTTCATAAGCAATACACACCTCTTCCCAATGCTTCGCAGCATCCGAAGGCTGCTGTATTTTCCCCTTGTTATGATTATCCCATGAGGGCAAAAGCCCGCCCATCCTGTATTCTATATTGATGTACCTACCGTATTCAAGTGTCAGTTTTCGCAACAATGGTTGTATGATCCAGCATGTGGAACAGATAGGGTCTGTGAAATAAAGTACCTGGATAGGTTTATTCCGGCCTGCTATACTGGAGTCTTCTTTAGTAGGTATCAGCGGAACCGGTATATCGTCATCGTCCTGATTTTGCGGATTTAAAAACATTTCTTTCAGCTCCCTGCCCAGGTGAATGTGTTTCGAAACATCGGCCGACCTTATATTGTAATACCTGGTAAACGCGTCTTCCAGCCTTTCACAATAGTCGAGGCATAGCGCAAGTATTTTTGCATCAATAAGTGCATTTGTAGTGCCTGCGCTTGTAAATGGCAGTGCCTGGTGGGCGGCGTCGCCAATCAATACCACGTTTTGTTTATGAAAAGTGGGCAGCAGATCAAAATCCCGGGTGTTCCATATGTAACTGTTATTGAAATCATTCCCTTCAAGGACTTCTTTAACAACTGGTGGAAAATCTTTAAGCAATTCAAAACAGAAGGCTTTCAGTTCTTCTGGGGTTCCGTGTGGTTTGTCTGATATTGTTGGGTCAAACTGCATAAACCATACATAATCTGATTCTGATGCAGGTATCATGCCAAATGCTAGCCCATTGTGTTTATGCTGAAACTTAATGAACTCGTTTGGTCTGTTCTCTGATTGCGTCTTTATATTAACTGCAATTCCTACCACTTCCTTTACCTGAACGGGTGTGAATTTAACCGTGCCATATATTTGCTCCCTCACTTTAGAGTTGCTGCCATCGGCTCCAACAAAAATATCGCCATATTCTGTTTCCCCGTTTGTAAATACGGCCGCCTTCACCTTGCCATCTTCATAATTGAAATGCGAAAATGTCCTGCCTGCTTTAATTAACTCAGGAGGTAGCTGATGGTATAAGAACCGTATAAGGTCCACTCTTTTCATACATTGCCACGATTCAAGTTTTAGACGTTTTATTTCTTTCCCGTCCGGTCGTCTTAAACTGAATGAATCTGTAGGTGTGCCTGGCAAACTGACTTTGCTATCCGAATTAAGTTCTTCAAGTATGGACAGCCCGTCGCTATGCATAAGGAAGGCATGTCCGATCAATGATATACCTGCTGAGCGCTCAAATACCACAACTTCGAAATTCCTTTTCCTTAATTGAATACCTAAACTCAGTCCGGCAATGCCACCACCTATAATAACGACCTTCATGTATATTAGTATTTTGGACCGGAATTTTGGTTGCGGTCAGTTTATAATTGTATTCAAAGTGAATTTGCTGTTTTGATAATCCTGTCAAGGGCATCGCCTAAAATCTCAGCCGATGTGGCAAAACTCAGCCTGATGTATCCCTCTGCTCCACCGCCAAACCATTCTTTTAGTCCCGGCACAACTGCCACTTTAGCGTCATTTAAAAGAATATCCCGTATTTGGCTGCTGGTCCTGTTTGTGCCGGTTATGTCCGCAAAGGCCACATAGCAGCCTTCAGGTGATATACATTTAAATCCGTTTACCGAGTTCAGTCCATTCACGCAAAGACTTCTCATGCTATGCAAATGGATTAAAAAAGCATCCAGCCAGTAACCGCACCTATCAAGCGCCGCACTGGCCGCCACCTGCGAAATTATGTTTGCCCCATGTATGGTTGAGTTATGCATCGAGGCATCCAGCAGCATTTTATAATGCCTGGCATTCGAAGCCATAACTGCGCCTATCCTTAGTCCCGCAAGTCCGTAAGCTTTGCTGAACCCCGTAACGGTTACCGTTCTGTTACTGGTATCTTCATCCAGCGATGCAAAACTTGTAAACTCGTTGGGAGAGAATGTAATATCACTCCATATCTCATCCGATAAAACAATAAGGTCATATTTACGGGCTATTGCAGCAAGGTCAGTCAGTTCTTTTTTAGTAAATACCTTGCCCGTTGGGTTCAGGGGATTACAAAGACAAATCAGCTTGGTTTTTCTTGTAATCAGCAATTCCATCTTCTCAAATCCGGCATCTTCTGTACCTGGTAGTATGGCAAACGGAATTGCGATTCCTCCCACTGCCTCTATAGAGTAACGAAACAAAAAGTCTACCGGATCAAAAATAATTGCTTCATCGCCGACCTCTAAAAATGCTTTGCATATTAGGGCAATACCAAAAGCAGCGCTGTCTACCGGGAAAATAAACCCCGGTTCGGCTTTGATTTTTCGTTTGCTCCTGAAATACTCAGCCATACTTTCCTTGAATTCAGGCAAGCCATCAGCTGGTCCGTAACTGAAATATCCTTCTTTTGCGAATCTGCAGATTGCATCTGAAATCTCCGGAGCAACCGGAAAATCGGGGTCGGCAGCAGTGAGCGGTATTACTCCGTCCGGAACAGTAGCCCATCTGAGATTATAGGCTCTTTTTTTTAAAACATCAAGCTGTATTGATTTATTGCTGAACATTTAAATATTATGTGGTTTTTATCATCGTAAATCAAAAGCCTTAACAACTTCACAATATTAACTCAAGATAGTCAAACAGTTACGGTATTTTTGAAAAAATTTTCAAATTAGTTAATTGCAGTATTATTTTACTGGTTTCGAGCATCTGTTGGCCTAAAAGTACTTCTTGCGCTTGCTATGGCAGCCAATCTTAGATGTATAGTATTAAGTTCATCAGTATGTATTAGAACTCAATAATTGATACAACAAAATGCAATGCATAAATAGCTAATGTATTTTATCAACTTTGTCAAAATAGCCTTTACTGAGCCTGCCTTATTGAATTTGATTTACATCGCCTGCTACTCCAATCTTTAAAATCCGCCTGACTGGCGAAATGCAGTTGAGAAGTTATTTTACTTTTATTAACTGCTACAGGCTTAGCGAAAACATGTTTTAAAACGTCTATAATCCGCGAATACAGAACCATGAATTTTCAATGCTCAAATAAGCCTCTGGGCTGGTCTGCTTTTAGAAAAGTCAATTCTAATCTGGGAAATGAGATATAATGGTCACTTTTTCGGAAGAAAAACTTATTAAAATATTGTACACGTAAATAAAAAGGCAACAGTCAGCACAATGAAAAAATCATCAGCAACGATGAAAAGAAGAGTAAGACGATAGAAGTTATTTACTTTGTTCCTTAGTACATTTGCATTGTATTGTGAAGTTTGTATTTTATTAAAAAATCAGGCCTTAGCTGGATCTGGCGCAATGAAATTAATAAATATAATTGCTTTAAATGGTTAAGGAACGTTATCATCGTTCCTAAATGCTGCTGCTTTATAAGCAAACCGTTCTTTTGCATATGAATAATATCTCTTTTACTACCGATCAGTTTGGTTCCCTCTTCCCCAATTTCATTTGTCTCGATGAAAAGGGAGTAGTTGAATCCTGCGGAAACAATATCACCCAATTATGTGGTTCAATTATCGACCGGCACTTTTTAGATGTATTTAATTGTATCCGCAGTCCCGAAGAAATCCGGGCACTCGATAAAGGGTCAATTCCTCTCGACGAGATGATTATAATACATTCTGTTGTCAATGACTTATTGTATTTTAAGGGTAGGTTTGAGAGAATTCTTCATACGGGTAAGTTGATGTTTTTTGGCGCTCCCTGTTACATTACCAAAATCGATGAAATTAATATCCAACTCAAACTATTAAACAATCAGAATGAATATAAACTACCGCAAAATGAAATAAATACTTCTATTATTTACCAGGATAGTATTGCAAATATTATTCAGCATTTCGATAAAGTAGAGAAGGAGAAAATAGCTTTTAACGATTTAATTCCCCCGGGCGGAATACGGGAACCAGTTGCAGATGATGATTATGCCATCACAATATCTGACGCGCATGGAAAAGTACTGTGGTGCAATCCAAAGTTTCTTGAGTTTACGGGTTATTCTTTCGAAGAAGTGAAGGGGAAACGCCCGCGCGAAGTAATGTATGGTAAAAAATCTGTGTTTATAGATAAGGCGTTTGTCGATAAAAATGTTCAGAAAGGCAAGCCTTTTTACTTCGAAAATATTGGATATACCAAATCAGGAAGGGAGTATTGGTTTGGCGTTACTGTTCAGCCGATTTTTAACAAAGAAAATGAAATAATCGGGCGGTTCCACTTCCTTAAAGATATATCAAATATAAAGCAGAAAGAACAGAAGAATGAAGAAAACGAAAACCTGTTAAAGCTCTCTTTGGAAGCGGCTGTAGCTGGCTCCTGGTCTTACGATCTGATTACAGGGGAATTTCAGATTTATTCAGAAAAATAACCAATCTGAAATTGAAAGATGAAACCACTTTCACATTGAAAGATCTCAGGGAGATGCTGCACCCCGATGATGGCAATCATTTTCCTGATGACATAATTAATTCAGTAAATCAGTCTAAACCTTCTTTTGATTTTATTTACCGCATTAATGTAAATGGTAATTACAGGTATTTCAACACCAAAGGAAATTGCACAAAATGGAGCAGCAATGGCGCGCCTGTTAGGCTGGTAGGGATGTTGGTAGATATCAACGATGAAAAAGAGCTTGCAGTGAAGATGGAAAGGCAAAAAGTATTTTACGAGCAGATACTCAATAAGATTCCGGCCGACATAGCTGTTTATGATAAGGAACATAGATATATGTTTGTTAATCCAATGGCTATTCGCAGGAATGCCGATAGAAAATGGATAATTGGAAAAACGGATGAGGAATATGCTACCTATAAGAAAAGAGGATCAGAGATTCCCCAATTGCGTGCAAAAATTTTTAATGAAGCAATTCTATCTAAAAAACAACAGGATTGGGAGGAGATATTTATTAACGAAGATGGAAGTCCTACCTATATTTTAAGGAAAATGTACCCAGTTTTCGATAAGGATGATCAATTGGATATCGTTATTGGTTATGGTATAGATATCACCGAAATGAAAAAGGCCCAGGACCAGATCCGCCTGAGCGAATCGCGATACAGAAGCATATTCGACAAGAGCCTGGCTTTAATCTGTATACATGACCTGGATGGATACATAATAGATGTGAATAATTCATCAATCAGAACTTTGGGTTATGATGCTACCGAGCTGATTGGGAAAAATCTCTCCTATTTATTGCCAGATAATAAAAAGCAGGATTTTGAACAGGAATATATGTCTGAAATTAAAGCCAAAGGGATAGCCAATGGTATAATGGTCGCCTTGCAGAAATCCGGAAAAAAAATCTACTTACTTTATCAGAATTATCTGGTAGATGCAGATCCCGGCAAACCTTATATAATTGCTTTTTCACAGGATATTACATCAAGGATTAATGCCGAACATGCCTTGAAAAAAAGTGAGGAAAAATACCGCAGCATTATTGCTTACATGAATCTTGGGCTTACGGAGGTTGATGAGAATGAAAATATAGTCTATGCCAATAATAGTTTTTGTGAAATGAGTGGTTACCACATTGGCGAACTTATTGGCAAAGATATTGCTTCCATTTTCAGTATTGATGATTATCAGTATTTAAAAGAGCATAGTTTTAATCAGAAATTACAAGGGCACACAGAAGCTACTGAACTTAAAGTAAAGAATAAATCAGGAGAGATAAGATGGTGGTTGATTAGTGGAGCTGCTATCGTTGATGAATATGGTAGATTTAAAGGGTGGATTGCAATTCATTTGGATATAACCCGCCAGAAAAAGCTGGAAAATGAATTAATCGACGCTAAATCTGCAGCCGAGTTTTCAGCCAAATCAAAAGAGGTATTTCTGGCAAATATCAGTCATGAAATACGCACTCCTATGAATGCAATAATGGGCTTAGGCCGTTTATTGGGCAAAACAAAGCTGGAGTCGCAACAGGAATTCTACCTCAATACTATTCTTACTGCAGCAAATACCCTGCTGGTAATAATTAACGACCTCCTTGATTTTTCAAAGATAGAAGCAGGCAAACTTACTTTGGAGAAAATCGGGTTTAACTTATCTGAGACATTTAATATTGCCATCCAGATAATAAAACCAAAAGCCGAAGAAAAAGGATTGTTGATCAGGTACGAACAAACAGATCAGGTCAGCCCTATACTGATCGGCGATCCATACCGGATAAACCAGGTGCTTATTAATCTCTTGACTAATTCAGTAAAATTCACTGAAAAAGGAGAAATAAGTATAAAATGCTCAGTGCTGTCCGATGACAATATTTCTCAGGAGCTCCGGTTTATCGTTACTGATACGGGCATAGGCATGAGTGAAGAATTCATAAATGAAATATTCGATAAATTTTCACAGGAGGATGAAAGTGTAACACGGAAATACGGCGGCACCGGCCTGGGTATGAGTATCACCAAGCAATTAATAGATCTAATGGGCGGTACAATATCAATAGAAAGCAAGAAAAATGCAGGCACTAAAATAACCTTTATCATTAAATTTTTAAAAGGTACGCCCTCTCAGATGCCAGTGACCGAAAATCCTGTAATTGATTATCCTGTTCTGAAGGGTAAAAAGATTCTGCTGGTTGATGATAATGCATTTAACAGACTCTTAATCGACAAAATACTCTCTGATTACGGCGCTATAACCGTAGAAGCTGAAAATGGGAATATTGCCATTGAGAAAATGGTAGAAACCACCTTCGACCTGATCTTAATGGATATTCAGATGCCCGAAAAAGATGGCATTGAAGCATCGATAGAAATACGGAATAGAGGAATTACCCAAATACCAATAATTGCTATTACTGCCAACGCATTCAAAGCCGAAGAAGAGCGCTGTATCAAAGCAGGCATGAATGATTATATCTCAAAGCCATTTACCGAAGAAAAAATATTATCAACAATAGTAAAATGGCTGGAGCATAATTAATATACAATGTGCAAATTAAATAAAAAGTGTTGTGCTTCTTTTTCCAATTATAGCCTTTGTGGCTCATCCCGAAACCACTTCCAGTAAGGTTGCATAAAACGAAAAAGCCTCACAATTTGTGAAGCATTTCTGCGGAGAGAGAGGGACAGATTTCGAACTTTTTTATGGAGGATTTGAGGGCGATTGTGGATTTCTAAAGCAGAATTTTCGCGTATGCCAGAAGATTAGTTAGGCCTCACACAGCATTCGCATCAAGCTCTCTCAAACAAATCCTTCAGTTCCTTATTACTTAGGTTCCCTATCCAGTTTTCGCCTGTGGCTACCGTCATGTTGGCAAGGGCTTTTTTAGATTGTATCATTTCATTGATGCGTTCTTCAAACGTGTTTTTGGTAATGAACCGATGTACCATCACATTGCTCTTTTGACCTATTCGGTAGGCGCGGTCCGTGGCCTGGGCCTCTACTGCGGGGTTCCACCACAAGTCGTAGTGTATCACGTGGTTTGCAGCGGTAAGATTGAGGCCTGTGCCGGCAGCCTTGAGCGAGAGTACAAAAATTTTGTCGGCGTGGTTGGTCTGGAAGGCATCTACCATTTGTTTGCGCTGGCTGATGGAGCAACCACCATGGTAGAACAGAGGCGTTTCTTTATAGCGCTCTGTGATAAAATGCGTTAGAAGTTTTCCCATTTCGGTAAATTGGCTAAAAATGAGCACTTTTTCGTTGCTCTCCACGATACTATCCAACTTATCGAAAAGCAATGCCAGTTTACCGCTCATAGATGCGTCCAGGATATTGTTCTTCAGAAACTGTGTCGGGTGATTGCATATCTGCTTTAAAGCAAGTATCATTTGCAACACAAGGCCCTGCCGCACAAACAGCCCTTTTTTGTCGGTAGAGTCAATGGCTTCAATTTCTTTCATGGCTTCTTCCAACGTTTTTTCATAAAGGCTTGCCTGCTCTTTTACAAGTGTGGAAAAGCAATCCATTTCTATCTTGTCGGGCAGGTCGCTGATTATTGATTTGTCCGACTTCAACCGGCGCATCATAAAGGGAGCGGTTACTTTTTTCAGCTTCTCGGCTGCTTCTGTATCGTTGTATGTTTCTATAGGGGACCCGAATGTGTCGTGAAACTCTTTGTGACTGCCCAGGAAGCCCCTGTTACTGTAGTCCATTATACTCCACAGCTCGCTCAGACGATTTTCTACCGGTGTGCCGCTCATGGCTATAAAATTATCGGCACCAATACTTTTTATCGCTTTTGCCTGAGCGGTGTCCTTATTTTTGATATGCTGCGCTTCGTCTATCACCAGCGAATGCCAAGGCAGCTTTTTCAACTTCGGCGCTTCAGTTCTTGCAATACCGTATGAGGTAAGCAATATATCAAAATCCTGTTCCATTTTTCTGCCTGTTCCATGGAAAATATGTGTTTTAAGTGATGGGGCAAATTTCTCTATCTCTGCCTGCCAGTTAGTGAGCAAGCCGGTAGGTGCTACTACCAGTGCTTTTTTGTCGTTCAGCAGGCCGTCTTCCTTGTATTTGAGCAGGGTAGTTATTACCTGTAGTGTTTTGCCAAGTCCCATGTCATCGGCTATCACCGAGCCGAAGCCTATTTGTGCATTGCGGTACATCCATGAGTAACCCCGTTGCTGATATGGTCGTAGCTTTGCATTAATGCCTGTGGGCAGCGGTATTTCCTTAAAGTTGGTCAGTTCTTTTATCAGGTCGCGCACTTCATCGGTAAGGCTTATACTTGCGCCCAGATAGTCGCCGCTAAGGACTGCTCGTAACAAATTGAACGGCGATAGTTGTTTTTCAGAACTGAAGTGCTTGTGTAGTTTTTCTAGGTCTTCGCTGCTTACATATATATACCGGCTCTTGTGCTTAATGAGGCCATCTGAATTTTTCAGCAGTTTCTTAAACTCTTCCTCGCTCATCAGCGTGTCGCCAATGGCTACGTGCCAGTCAAAATCCAGCAGTTGGTCTATACGGAGAAACGATTTGCCCGCCTTCTTTTTTACTTTTACGCTTGCCTTTGGCTTCAATATTTCCTTAAGTGATTTGGGCAGTGATATATCTATGTCCAGCAATTGAATAGCCGGTATCATCTGTAGCAAAAAGGGTGTGAATGTGGCATTGTCCATTGTCATTTGCATTTCACCCTTACTGTTTATGTTGTCGTCAAGACCCGGAATGAAACTACTTAGTTGCGTGAGCGACTGTAATATCTCAAATCGCTGTTTGTCAAATTTCTTCAGAGTCAGTACTTCTTTTAGCGTCGTCGGCGTTTCGAGCGGGTTTGCTTTTTCGCCAATGTTGATGTTTACAAGAAAGCCATCGCTAAGAGTCTCCTCCACTACTATCTGGGGTTTGTAGTTGCCCTGCGAAAGGTAGTATTTTTGGAGCCACGAATGCACACCACCGCAAAGAGCCTCTTCGCCAGGTTTTTTGAAAGCATAATTTGTGCCCCTGAAAAACAGGTCGGTGAATACGTCGCCTACATTCTTTTCTTTCAGTACACTCACCAGTTCCGTAAGAAAAACGGAAAGCAGATTGATCGTCCCATCTTTGTTGATTTCCTTTTGCCTATCTTTCTCCTGCCACATAAAAATTTCGGGTGGCAGCAATTCCTGTAGCTTTTCGGTCAATGTCCTTACTTCCTTGCTCAACATTGCGGGCAACCATCGAACAGAGTACACCTTATTTGACTGCCGTACTATTTGCGGCACTATGGCCCCATTGGCCAGCAAGTGCAATGCCAGATGAAGGACAGTATGAAGCGATGCTGTTGAAGGTTGGTAATTGCGCGTTTGGGTTGCAGGTATCCTAACGATCTGAGTCAGAAATTGCGGGAATGAAAATGAGGTATCGTTGATAAATACTTTTGACTGAAATTTATCATCAATCGTAATCTTGTTCCGGCTATGGGTGTTCAGGTATTGCTCATCTTTGTCGGCCTGCGCAAGTACAGCTTCGAGACTTATTTTGCCTTGGAGTATTTTCTGTGCGTTTTTTACGGTCCGAGCCAAGTCGGCAACGTATTTCTCTTTGAAATTGCCGGTGCCGGTATAAAACACCGGGGCGTCGGCAAGCAGTGCTGACAATGGCTCAAATTTAGGTGACAGGGTAGCATAAGAGAGCTTATTGTATGCACTCTCAATATTGTAGCCCGATTTTTTTGTTTTTTTACCCGTTTGCTTTTCGAAATACAAATCAACAAGTTCAGGTATCCCTGTCGTTTCTTTTGTTACAAAAATGCCCCTCTTGTTCAGCTCTCCTAACAGGTCCACATGATGCAGTCCAAACACCAGAAAGGGATCATTGTCGATCTCGGCGCTCACTTTATAGATAACTGCCGCAAGGTGTTTGCATGGTACAGCCCAATCGGGACAATTGCACTGCATCTTAAAGTCTGTCCATTGTTTTGGAAAAACTTTCAGCCCCATTTGTTCGGCTATGGGCAACACTTCCGGGTCAAGTTCGCGGTTCAGCAATTTGGAGATAATAACAGGTCGTACTGCCAGGGAATCAATGAAAGCACCTAATTCGGGGTCGAAAAACGGTGGCAGAATGATGTCTACATTGTAAGGTTTGGGCCTGCTACCGGCAACTTTGGCATTAATACGGTTCTCTTTTATGTCTATTTTTATTACAGCGCCATTCCGGGCGTAACTGCTACCCCGCGGCAAACGATTGCTATAATCTATATTGTTTAACGAATTGAGCCATTGTTGTCCCCACCAGGTTTTCCCAAAAGACTGAGCCATATAATATCAGCAAATAAAAGTTGATGTAAATATATTCAAAAATAGAGTAACGATAAATGAAATCCCCATATTAATTTGTTTCATAATGGTCGGAACAAGCCGTTGAAGGGCAAGGGGACTTTTTGAACGACAAAACCCATGCTGAGCGCGGGTTTTACATTTCAGCGGGCTGTAAGGAACTCGAACCCGCGACCTCCGCCGAGAGTGCGGCATACTAACCAACTAAACTTTCATGGATCTTATAAAACGAAAAAGCCTCACAATATGTGAAGCTTTCAGTGGACTGTTGGACACGAACCCGCGACCTCCGCTGGGAGTGCGGCATTCTAACCAACTAAATTTTTATAGAATCAAATAAAACGAAAAAGCCTCATAATTTGTGAAGCTTTTTGCGGACTGGGGGACTCGAACCCGCGACTTCCGCCGAGATTGCGGCATTCTAACCAACTAAATTTTTATGGAATCACATAAAACTAAAAAGCCTCACAATTTGTGAAGCTTTTTGCGGACTGATCAGATCTAATAAATTTATATGTGTTTTGGTTCGTATTAACGGTTTCGCACGCCCAGCAAGCATTTCAGCATAGTCGCTTGTTTGTTCGGCTACACTCGTATGCGTTGGCGGGCATAGAAAACTGCCACTTTTACGCCGTCTGGTAATTCTCTAACCTCGCTGAATTAATATGATTATAATTCAACCCATACGTGTTGCCCTCCATAATTTTCGGCTTTACTTTATTTGCAATAGCCGAAGTGACAGGGAGTTTTTGCAGATCTAACAACTACTCCACAACATCTGCATTGATGGTTACGATTACCAACTTCTCCTAAATCAATCCATTTTAATGGCACTTGCAGTTTTTTTTGCAAAATTTAAACTTATTTATTTTTTGTAAATGATTTTATGATTTTTTCATTTTGCTCATTTCTCAAAACTAAATAATACATTCCTGTATTTAGGTTTGAGATATTAATTGAATTTGTAAATGTACTTTCCATTACTCGTTGACCAATAACTGAATAAATTTCATAACTATTTAGTTTTAATGATGAGCTATTGTCTATTGTTAGGGTGTTGCTTGCTGGGTTAGGATAAATATTGATTTTTGCTTGCTCAACATCTGAAACTGATGTAGTACCTACAATGTTTATAGTATAATCTTCTGTTTCTCCCCAATCCATAACATCGGTTGCTGATGTGCTAGCATTACAAGGAGCAATTAATGGACCATGCGCTGCTGTATAAATATCATCTTCTACAATACGAACTCTCATTCGTGTATTACCTGTCATTGCTGTTGTAGGAATGGTAATACTTGATGTTTTAATAGTATTATTGCCTATTGTTAACCAATCAGTAGCACTTGCCGAACCTGCTACTTTTTCAGTAGCTTCAAATGTATTATTGTGGTTATAATCTATCCAAACACCATAACCTGCACCACCATCTACTTCCAAATCTAATGTCAAAGTATAGTTTGAACCTTTTGTTAAATTAGGAACTGTTAAGTTGTTATAAAAAACATAATGTGGCGCTGGGTATTGTGCATTGGTTGTATTGTTTAATGTCCCTAAAACAACTTTGTTAATATGATCCCCAACGGGCATCATTCCATCATCAAACGTGGCTACGCAATAAGGTGCAGGATTTGTTGATTGTGCATTTGCAAGAGCGAATGTTAGCATTGCAAAGGCAGTTAGTAGTAAATTTTTCTTTTTCATTTTATAAATATTTTTTTATGCCTACTCTATTTAGTTTTCGGCTACCCTATTTTTTTTTCACTGAAGACTCCTTTTTGATAAAAAAGGTTGGGAAATAAGTTCATATTTTTATTGGTCAATTATTTTATCTTTTGGAGTATTCTAATCTTTTCTGCAATCGTCTGGTGGTGTCAGCTAACGTTGAAGCATTGGCGTTGTGGCTGACTTCTGTGGTTCGCTAGCCTGGATCTGATGCTAAATTTATAACTAATTGATGAAGCTTATTTTTCATTTCAATAGAATTCTGTCAGGCTGGAACTGCTGCTGAATAAAGAACTGAATATGATTTTTTTCCTGCTGCCGACATAATGCAAATGCTAATGTTGGCTGTAGTGCTATCTTCGTCTGTCACCTTCAAACCATTCATTGTCATTGCACTTCAGTAGAAGAACCAGCAAAAGGTGGAAGTATTTGGTAAGCGAAATGTCTAAGGCATAATTCTACGCTAGGAAACTATACCCTACCAATGTTTGTTCTATAACTCAATCTCGCTTTTTACTTACTTGCTCGGGAATTTTTAGTCATTTCCCGCCGTTGTTGGTCTTTCTGACCAACGACCATCGGGAAGTATTCGTTTTGCCGCGCAACAGAAAGATATTACTTGATCAAGGATAGATAAAACAGCATATCCCTAAAATGCAAAAAGCCTCACATTTCTGTAAGGCTTTTGCGGACTGGACGGGACTAATTAATTTTAATATGAATAAACCTATTCACACGAATGTCAATCCCAGTAAGAGTTTCGTCAATATTTTGAGGTTCATTAATGTCTGTAATTGTTGATAGTTGTGAGCACAAACCACCACCTTTCCGCCACCTCTATTTTTTATTTCGTACTCTTATTGTTCTCGAACTACGCTCAAATTCTCTAAAATTGTTATGTTTCTAAAATCTTCGAATAGCCCGAACAAAATAGCGATCATGGGTCTTATCGCCATGGTCCTGAGTGCCGTCACTAAAGACTTCGACCCACACAGCGTAATTTAAGCCTCCAAATTCAGAAGAACTCCAATAGTCATCAGCACGAAAGTTACCGAGACCCCTTAAATATAAATTCTCATACATGAGATTCACTTCATCTTTGGAAGGTAGATACCAGCCTTTATAGCCTTTCAATTCCAAAGATTGGCAAATTTGTACGGCTTTTCCCCAATCGTACGCTCCTGTACCTTGATCGGTCGGAGCGGCAACAAGCCCATGCAGCCCTGTTTTATCAACAAAAAAAACAATACCTCCTTGATATATTTCTCCGATGCTATGAGTTGTGGTGATACTTGGCTCTTTTTTAAAAGGACGTACTGGTGACGGTATTTCTTTATGTCCTTTTATCCATCCTTCTTTTACTGCTTCAATTCTTTTATACTTTGCAGGATATGTTCCCACATCGTTAATATTGGTAATAACTTCATAATACGCCTTTAATGTAGCTGCGGAATCATAGCCCATTCTTCCCATTGCGTACCCGCTAAACTTATCCGCTACTATTTCAAAATCTCTTCTTGTTGCATCTGGGTAAATAACATGGTTCCTATTTGCATTTAGCAACATTAAAACATGATCATTGATCTGATGACCAATCTCATGAGCGAGAATGCTCTTTGCTTCTATCTGATGATCATTATCCTTTAACTTTTGGAAAAATATATTATCATAGGCTATATATTTTGTCAGATTGGTTGAGTCTATACATGCAGATGCATTGCCTAAATGATTACATTCAATCAGATGGTAATGAGCGCAGAAGACTGTTTCACATAAACTATCAAGGACTTCTTGCGCTTCTTTTACGTTATTAAAAGGTGTACTATTATCTACAACATTTGGACAACCGATGGATTGAGGAGTTTTATATACAGCATCGAAAGAACAAAAACTTATTATCGAAGAGGAATTTTGCGCTAATAATGGATTGCAAATTAAAGACAATAAAACAGAGCAAATTAAATATTTCATATATTTTATAATGTATTAGTTAAATTATCATTTATTTATTTGAAGAATAAATTCGCAAATATCATCGCTTTGTTCAATTGAGTCATAAATAATTCTGCCTTCGGAGGATGTTAAAGAGATTGGCTTAGAAATATTATAATTCAAACTCTTTATGATGTTATATACCTTATCATTCTCGAAATTATTAGGCGTGAAATTATTTAGATTGTTTTTGATATAAATTAAATTATCTTTATTTAACGCTATTTTTGAAAATAATATTATTGATATGTCTTTACTTCCTCCAGATGAAACACTATATACTTGGTTTTTATCTTTAGGATAAATAGTTTCATTGTTTTTGTTGTTCGGTAATGAGCTTTCTGATTTTTGTACAACTTCGAAACCTAATGGTGTTTGAATTGAATTATCTAATGAGCCAAAAAACCACCAAGATTTGTTTACCTCGCTATATGTAATCAAATAACAGTAATTCTGGCTTTTTATTTTTATTTGAAAGCTATCAGTTGGTGAGAATTTATTTGTTTCAATTAGTGAATTGTTTGTAACCATTAATGGGTATCGTTTTCCATTGCCATTAATCAAGCTTAATTCGAAAATAATATTATTGAATTTGTGTTGAGGTTCAATGTTTTCACCACTATTTTTGTCAACAACAGGCTTGTAATCTGTTACAATGTTTTCCCAAGAACTATACGAAAGTTTCGGCTTTAAATTGTCTGTCAATGCTATAACAAGTTCTTGGATCGCGACCGACTCCAGTTTTTTATAATCACCTCCAAATAAATCTTTACAGACATCAATAAAAACAGGTCCATATTTTACAACAATTGGAACAATAACAGCCCAAGCAAATGCGGGACTCGTAGTTTGCTTAGGCTTCTGCTTTAGATTCTGATAATCATCAAAGAATTTTATTAAAATAGGTTCCATATCCTTTATTGGCTGATACATTTTTCTATCCCATGTACTAAAAATATTTTCTAACTTATGTACATTCAACTGTGAAATTTGATTGATAGATGTAATTATACTGAATAATTGAGATACCGCAGTATCTGAAGCTATCCTTATTTTTTGATAATCTGAATACAAAAGTTTATACTCATCTTTACTTAGTTGCAGGGAATTTATGCCTTTTAGAACTGAATCGCATTTCTCTTTGTTTTGTCTATAAGATATAATTGTTTCTATTTTGAAAACAGAATTGATTAATTTTTCTGTATTTATAGAAAAGGCTTTTAAGGAGCTAAGAGA
>CAIVEH010000093.1 GCA_903904855.1 uncultured Bacteroidota bacterium
ATGACCCAATGCTCCTTTATGATGCGGAATCTTTATACCACCGATCCACAGATCTCTTCCTTCCACTAATTGATGAAAATCTATACCAAATCCTATGCGCATGATTTATTTTTTACGAAAGTAGAATATTTAGAGATGTGGGGAAGAAAGTCTTTGGGGGTTGGTCTTTGGTCTTTAGGTAGGAAGACATTTAATGAACGTTATCGTTTAGCTGTTTGGCTATTAGCCATTAGTTAAAAGCTATCAAAGCAAAGCTCTGCCCCTGTTGGTCGCTGACCAACAGGATTTATACTTCGTTCGACAATATAATGTTGGTCAGCGACCAACATTGGCAAGACTGCAATTAAACCGATCAGTTACTCCAATTTCTTACAACACATTTCGTATATTTGAATTGTGGCTTTACCTAAAAAATATCATATAGGAATTGAAATTGACAAGCTCACAAACAGCATCGTCAATACTGTTTCTGGTGACAGTTTTCCTACTGATATTCATCCGATAAAAAAAGCAGACTTGAAAATTACTACCAAAAGTAATGGTTGGCTTTTTAATTGGGCAAACGAATGGAAACTTAAAGACCGTCAAGTTTTCAAACTGACAATAAGAAACAATCCTGAAATAGTTCAAGGTCTTTTAAGCATCGGCGACTATACAGATCATTATTATTTACACCTTATTGAAAGCGCACCGTTCAACTTAGGCAAGAATAAATTGTATGAAGGCGTACCGGGTAATTTATTTGCCTTCACTTGCAAATCTTCGTGGGACAGAGGATACCAAGGTTTCGTTTCTTTCACTTCTAAGACAAAATTGATTGAGCATTATGAAAAGTCTTTAGGTGCAACACATATTGGGGACATAAAATGGTAATCTTCCCACAAGAAGCCCTTAAGCTAATTAAAAAATATTTTCCAACATAAATTATAATCACAATGGGATATATAAAAGAGCCGGCAGGAATTGACTTTGTAGTTGATCCTACACCGTTAACAACAAAAGATAGAAAAAAGATTAGTGAGGTAATTGCTTATTATAAAGCAACAGGGAAAAAATTGCCCTTAAAAAAGTCAATTACCAAGAGGTTTTCGGTAAATATTAGTAAGAAAAGAGCATTAGTGTAGTTCAATTTATTAAATTTCATAGTGCAGATGAGTAGATGCTGAGAATCAAAAAATGTGAACTCCGTTTTAAAATATTGTAGCACGAATGAGATTTCTCACCCTGCTACTAACCCCTTTTATAAGCAAATTCATCTCGTTAGCAGGGATTCGAAATGACGGTCCTTCAGCAAACATCCCAGCGGAGAAGAAATTAGTCAATTTGATCTTTTGTATCATTAACTCTGCCCCTGTTGGTCGCTGACCAACAGGATTTATATTTCGTTCGACAATATGATGTTGGTCAGCGACCAACATCGGCAAGTTCCATAGAAAGAGATAACCACGGCTTCACTGACTGCAAACTATTAATAACACCACATTTGCAACTAATATTTCGTTTTATGATTAAACGTTCTTTGAAGCCTGCCAATGACAGATGGTTTTACATATTGAAAATGAGTATATTATATACTATTTTTTTTAACCACGAAGGGCACAAAGCGCACAAAGGATTATGGAGAAGTTAAAAGGCACAAAGGAAAATCCTTCGGATTTTTTTAAGAGAAAGTAATGACGAAGTTGGTATTGTGTCATTTTCAAAGAGCTTGTTTGCAACGCAAAAATTGGCTACTCGTTATGACGTTCGTCGAGCGGTTTCACTCGTATATTTTCTCACTCTACCACTGTGGGTCGCTGACCAACAGAATTTATATTTCGTTCGACAATATGATGTTGGTCAGCGACCAACATCGGCAAGAGAATCTTATTATTTGGGTTTGCTGCTTCTCACTTGAATGATGCTGTTAATAGGAAAATGTAGTTTCCCTCTCCTTCAGGAGAGGGACGGAAGGGTGAGCCATTGTTGAATAACAACGAAATGTTCCTCCCAAAATAATGATATATAGAATCAAGATGTAGTTTCCCTCTCCTTCAGGAGAGGGACGGAAGGGTGAGGTTAATTCTTATGCACTTCATCCGCTTTTTCCAAATCAAAATTTAATCCCAGTCTTAAAGTATTGGATAATGGATTACGAGTAATGCCATTTCCCGAAGGGACCAAATAAGAAAAATTTATTCCGATGGCATCATATTTTAATCCTACACCTACAGAAAAATATTTACGATTACCTCTCTCCGGACTTTCATAAAAATATCCTGCACGAACCATAAATTGATTCATATAATTATATTCAGTACCAACAGAAGCTTGAAATGATTTTAATTGATTGCTGCCATCAGCAAAAGATTTTAACCAGCTCGACATCACACTATTACTTCTGTATGCTGCAAGATTTGCTGAATCAAGTGTTGGATTAGATGGACTGCTTGCAACCGGTGCTGC
>CAIVEH010000094.1 GCA_903904855.1 uncultured Bacteroidota bacterium
CCTATGATATTATTCATATCCATGAGGTGTTTGATTCATTTATGAAAACCTTGAAACCCGTTTTTCTTGATCTGCCTTTTTCTCTGGCTGAAGAAAATATCCAAAGCCGTAGCAGAGGCAACCTGCTTATGGCTATTGCTAATAAATTCGGGTATATTCTTTTGAACACATCCAATAAAAGTGAACTGGCTACCGGTTATGGTACTTTGTATGGAGATATGGCTGGTGGATTAGGGGTATTAGGTGACTGTTATAAATTACAGGTATATGCGCTGGCCAGGTATATTAACCGTAATAAAGAAATCATTCCTGAAAATATTATTACCAAAGCACCCAGTGCTGAATTGCGACCTAATCAGAAAGACAGTGATAGCCTGCCTGACTATGCTGTTCTTGATCAGGTTCTCTACCAGTATATTGAAAAAAGAATGGGGCCGGATGAGATTAAAGCACTTGGATTTGATGCTGCACTGGTTGACCGTACTTTGAAAATGGTGAATACCAACGAATATAAACGCAACCAATTTTGTCCCATTATCCGAATATCCCCCAAGGCATTTGGTGTGGGAAGAAGGGTGCCGATTGTAGGTAAATACCTCAGTTAGGTTACTAACAAAAGCAAAGAAAAATCTTTGCTTTTTTAGATCAGATATGTAGATAAATTTTCTGAGAAATTTTTTAAAGGTTTTCAATAATCCCTGCTATTCCCTGTCCGCCGCCAATACAGGCAGTAACTATTCCATATTTTTTTTTGAGTCGTTTCATATCGTTTAAAATTTGAACAGTCAATTTGCACCCGGTACAACCCAATGGGTGACCCAATGCAATTGCACCTCCGTTAATATTTACGATATCTGGATTCAGACCCAATTCGCGGATCACTGTTAGTGATTGAGAAGCAAATGCTTCATTTAATTCGATGAGGTCGATTTCATTCAATGTCATATTCGCCTGCTTCAACACTTTCGGTACCGCAGCAATAGGGCCGATACCCATAATACGCGGGGGCACACCTGCTGATGCACAGTTAACCAGTCGGCCAATAGGTTTGAGCCCTAATTCCAGCATCATTCTTTCGCTCATCACAATCGTAAATGCAGCACCATCACTTGTTTGAGATGAATTACCTGCAGTTACTGATCCTCCTACTGCAAAAGCAGGCTTGAGTTTACTCAACACTTCAATACTGGTATCTGCCCTAACGCCTTCATCTGTATCTACTATATAGGAACGGGTGGCTTTTTTCCCTTTTTGGTCAACATAAGTTTCCTCTACCGTGATAGGCAAAATACCGCTTTTAAAATAACCATTCTGAATAGCCGCATTCGCTTTTCGGTGCGAATGAAATGCAAATGCATCCTGGTCTTCCCTGCTAACATTATATTCTTTGGCTACGGCTTCAGCAGTCAATCCCATACTTAAATAAAAATCGGGTTCATCTTTTGCAATCGCATAAGAGGGAACGGTTTTCCAACCCGCAGTTGGCACAAGACTCATACTTTCTGTACCACCCGCAATAATACAATCTGCCATGCCCGTTCTGATTTTAGCCGTTGCCATAGCAATACTTTCCAAGCCACTGCCGCAATAACGGTTAATCGTTATACCAGCAACCCCAATACCCAGGGCACGGGCAGAGATCATCCTTCCAAACTGTAAGCCCTGCTCCG
>CAIVEH010000095.1 GCA_903904855.1 uncultured Bacteroidota bacterium
GTGCTTTAATTACCGGTTCAGCAGGTACTGGCGGCTATTACAGTGGTGGCTGGTATGCAATGGGTAGCACCGGCAGCACTGGTCAGGTTTCAATTGAGCTGTTACCAGGTACTGGTTATTACTTCAACATGAATTACAACAATTACACACAACAACAGGCAGTAACTGTTACCAGCGGACCTACCCAAACTGTTACATTCCAAACAACCTTGGTTACCCTTAATCTCCTCGATCATACCGGATCTTTGATTTCAGGTACTTCAGGCACAGGTGGCTATTATAGCGGAGGGTGGTATACAATGGGCAGCACAGGTAGCACAGGCCAGGTTTCAAAAGAGTTATTGCCTGGTTCAGGTTACTACTTCAACATGAACTACAATAATTACACACAACAAATGCCTGTTGCAGTAACCAGCGGTCCGACTCAGACTGTTAATTTCCAGACAACTCTGGTTACCCTTAATCTCCTCGATCATACCGGATCTTTGATTTCAGGTACTTCAGGCACAGGTGGCTATTATAGCGGTGGATGGTATACAATGGGCAGCACAGGTAGCACAGGCCAGGTTTCAAAAGAGTTATTACCTGGTTCAGGTTACTACTTCAACATGAACTACAATAATTACACACAACAAATGCCGGTTGCAGTAACCAGCGGTCCTACTCAGACTGTTAATTTCCAGACAACTCTGGTTACGCTTAATCTTCTTGATCATACAGGTGCTTTGATTACGGGCACTTCTGGCACAGGCGGTTGGTATAGCGGCGGATGGTATACAATGGGCAGCACAGGTAGCACAGGCCAGGTTTCAAAAGAGTTATTGCCAGGTTCAGGTTATTACTTTAACATGAACTACAATAATTACACACAACAAATGCCGGTTGCAGTAACCAACGGTCCGACTCAGACTGTTTATTTCCAGACAACTCTGGTTACCCTTAATCTCCTTGATCATACAGGTGCTTTGATTACGGGCACTTCTGGCACAGGCGGTTGGTACAGCGGCGGATGGTTTACAATGGGCAGCACTGGTAGCACAGGCCAGGTTACTATGGAATTTCTGCCAGGTTCCGGCTATTACTTCAACATGAATTACCACAACGGAATACAGCAGATTGGCTCACTTACTGTTAACAGCGGCAGCCCCTGGACACAGACAATCAATTTCCAGACATCACTGATCAATATTCATTTCCAGGGAAATACCGGAATACCTCATACTGGAGCTGCAATAGGCTATTATTCCGGCGGATGGTATACTTTGGGTACTACAGATGGAAGTGGCAATGTCAGCATGGAAATGTTGCCTGTGCCTTATTATTACAATGGTGCACTCACAGGCTATGGTTCTACACAGATCGGCTCATTCACTGATGCTGCTGGCACTTCAGTTACACATGTAATTGTATCTTCAGTTGCTGCAAGGCACTCAGTTACCGATACAACTGAATCAAGCGCGCCAAATGTAGGCGAAGCAACTTCTGAGAAGATCAATGTTTATCCTAATCCTGCCCATGACCTTATTTATATCTCCATTCCGGCTCAGTATAAAACAGCAGAATTGCATTTGTTTGATGTTACCGGAAAGGAAGTACAAATGAGGTCAGTGGAAGAAAACACAGGTACTCCGGTTCAGATGACTCTCAATAACCTTACTCCTGGAATCTACTATTTACGTATACTGGCCGGTGGTCAGAATACTGATATGAAATTGCTCGTGAAGTAATATTAGAAAAACCATAAAACAGGGGCTGCTTTCAACTGAAGGCAGCCCTTTTTTATTTATTAGTTACTTGCAGTATTATAACATTGTGCTCCAAAACCCACATTCAACCGGAATGTCACTCCCTGTGCGTGGGTAGTAACGCCGATAGCGCAATAGTAATGTTAAAAGTTATCCCAGAAATCGCTAAACAAGAAAATTCATTTATGCAAAAACAGATAATGGTCAAAAACGCCTCTGTGAATGTTACAAGCTATTTCAATAGTTATATAACACTCACCGGCATCACCATATCTACCTTTGCCTTGTGAAAATTCATTCACATCAGAAACATAATAAAATGAAATCAACACGGATTGTTACCATATTAGCGCTTGTAAGTCTGGCAGCATTTACTTCCTGCAAAAAGAACTATACATGCACATGTACCACTGTAGTAAGTGTGGTTTCAACAACATTAACACACAACATCGACAACGCTACTTTAAATGCTGCCACAAATACCTGCAATAACTATCAGGACCAGGCAAATAAAACATTGCCCGGTGGCACTACATGCCATTTATAAGAAGTAAAACCCACATCAACAACATTGGGCATAGTTTTAATTGAATCTATGCGATTAAGTCTATGCCCTCCACAATTTCAGTGCAATTTCGGTCATCAAATAGATGGCCCAAAACAGTTACAAAACCTTAAAATTCCGGATGGGGAAAAGTCTCAGGAAAAATTTTCAGCAATTGCTGACGTTATACGCTCCTACGCGGTCAAAGATGAAATACCTTCTGTAATCTGAAAACAGGAAACCTTAAAATGCAGATTTCACAAACAGAATCATCAGATAAATAAATAAATGGCAGTAATTTTGCATAGTAATATACTGCATGGCAAGCCCGATACTGGAAGTCAGATCTCTTACTAAATCCTTTAACCATTTCAAGGCGGTTGACGACCTCTCTTTTGCTATCAATAAGGGTTCGGTATATGGCTTCCTGGGACAGAATGGTGCCGGCAAAAGCACTACCATGCGTATGCTCATGGGCCTTATCTTCCCCGACAGAGGCAGTATTTTTATTAACGGATCGGCTTTCTCCAATAGCCAGAGGCATATGCTCCGAAACATAGGTGCCATTATTGAACGCCCCGATATGTATGGCTATCTTTCAGGCTGGGAAAACTTAAGGATTTTCGCTGCACTAAGTGATAATAACATTAAAGCTGGTAGGCTCCACGAAGTAATTGAGATGGTAGGACTTAAGGGCCGCGAAAAAGACAAAGTAAAAGCCTACTCCCAGGGCATGAAACAGCGGCTGGGCATAGCTATTGCAATAGTACACGAACCCGACATGCTGATACTGGATGAACCAACAAACGGCCTCGATCCACAGGGAATAGCCGAGATCCGTAATCTTATAATTTCACTGAGTAAAGACCACGGAAAAACCATACTGGTATCCTCGCATTTGCTGCACGAGGTTGAGCAGGTCGCCACTGATATTATTATCATCCACAAAGGCAGAAAGGTTACAGAAGCGCCTGCAGGCCAGTTGCTGCACCCCGATGACACTATGATAGAAATAACCCTGAAACCAGGGAATGAACTGCCTGCGTTAATAGCAGGTTCCGGATGGGCACAATTTGGCGCACAGATCAGTAATAACCTGCTCACAATAAAAATGAACCCGTCACACATACCTCAACTGAACAAATGGCTCGTAGAGCATGATGTTGAAGTATCAGGTATCACTACTCAGCATTCATTCGAAGCGTATTTCTTAAACATTACCAATGAAACAACTGCTGCAGATAGAACTGTTTAAAATATTCAGGCGGCCACGCACCTACATCAGTTTTGGTATCGTTACAGCCATAACTTTTGTTATTCAGCTGGCTATGCTCACCGATGGCAAATCCTATATGTCATTTGCGTTACAGGGCGTAAATGAGCAGTTCGACATTCATGGCAATATGATCAACGGGTATTTTATTACCTACATTATTCTGCAAACGTTGCTTATCCAGATCCCTTTGCTGGTGGCCCTTGTAGCCGGAGACACACTGGCAGGCGAAGCCAATCTGGGTACGCTCAGGCTCATACTTACCAAACCCATTTCAAGAAATCAATTGGTGCTGGCTAAGTTCGGAAGCAGCTTTATTTATACAGTACTGCTGGTGATTTGGCTGGCAATAGTAGCCCTTGGGGTATCATTATTGCTATTTGGCAGGGGCGATATGGTCAACATCAAAAGTGACACATTTATCCTTATCCTTCAGGACGATGTACTCTGGCGTTATGGGGCGGCATTCTGCTTCGCAATGCTTGCCATGACCACTATAGCTTCTCTTTCAATCCTGCTTTCTGTATTCGCCGATAACTCCATCGGGCCTATTATATCTACAATGGGAATTGTAGTAGTGCTCACAATACTGTCTAACCTCGACCTGCCCCTGTTCAATCATATCAAACCTTATATTTTCACAACGCACATGATAGGCTGGAAAGGTTTTTTTGATGACCCCATTCCCTATCGTCAGATCGGAATATCATCATTGGTGCTGGTGTTGTACACTGTGGCTTTTGCAGCAGCAACAATGCTTATTTTTAATAAGAAAGATATTAAATCATGATCAGGAGATCCTTTATTACCATGCTGGTCATTTTGTCCTGTTCAGCTCAGGCATTTGCTGTTGATGCAAATGAATTATTCAATACCCTCAGGCGCAAAATCTTCACTGTTCAGGATTATACCGCCGTTGTGAAAATGAAAATAAGTGTGAAGTATATGCGTATCCCCCAGTTGGCAGGAACATTATACTTCAAAAGCCCCGATAAGATGCGCCTGGAGCGACATGGCGGCTTGTCTGTTCTTCCCCGCAAAAACATCAACCTTACCATCCGCAACCTCATACCCACCGGTAATGCAAACGTGATCGATGCCGGACAGGCTTTGATAGGTGGCAAAAATACCCGCATTATCAAAGTAATCCCCGAAGATGAAAAAAGCGATCTGGTATTGTCTAAAATATGGGTTGATGAAGCTACATTGGTGGCATTGCGCATCGAAACATCAACCAGGAATGAAGGCACCATTACCATGGACCTTGAATACGGTAAATATTCATCCTTCGGACTCCCTGATAAATTGTTGCTGACCCTCGATGTAAAAGATTTCCGGATGCCCAAAGGCATGACAATGGACTATACCGAATCCCGGCCCGATGAGGCTTTAAAGGATACAAAGGGAAAGAAAGGCACTATACAGATCACCTACCTCAGCTATAAAGTAAACACCGGTCTGAGTGACAAGATTTTCACATCAGAGCCATCGGAACCCTGACAAGGCCTGTTTCTGAACTAGTTAGCTGATGCAATCATAAGCACCCTTTTCGCGGTAACCAAACAGACGAATATGAATTCCGGGCAATATTCCATGTTCAGTACAATCACATCATATATTAGCTGGCACGGCAAAACAATTTCGCAAAATAATCGCAATGAACCATTATGCATGTTTAATGATGTTACCGGGTAGCTTGAATACATAAAATACTAACTCTCTTTATTACTTTGCACCCATGGGGCCTTTATCCCCGTTTTTATGAAGAAACTACTTCCTGTTTTGATTTTGTGTCTGGCTTTATGCCAAACCGGTTTTGCACAGCATACCAATACCGTTCAGCAATACGACCCCGGAATACCCATGCGCGACCACGCGCTCAATTTTGTGCATATGCGCCTCTCTGTAGAGTTTGTGCCGGAGCAGGGCCTTGTAAAGGGCAATATCACCCACTTCTTCACTCCCCTGCGTGCCAGTGTTGATTCTTTCTTCCTCGATGGCCCTGGTATACAAATTAAAACCGCAACCCTCAATGGCAAGACGGTGCGCTACACAACGAATGATGATGGTGTCACATTCTTCCCCGATCGCGCCCTGCATTATGGCGAAACCGACAGCCTTAATATTGTGTATGAGGCCAATCCCCGAAGGGGCATCTACTTCATTGGCTGGAATGACCCCAACAACCTCTCCCGCAAGCAAATCTGGACCCAGGGCGAGGGCATCGACAACCGCCACTGGTTTCCCTGCTACGATTCCCCCAATGACAAGCTGACCACTGAGCTGATAGTAAAATTCCCCAAAGGCTACAAGGTGCTTTCCAATGGCGCTAAACTGGAAGAAAAAGACCTCGGCGATGGCAATATGCTCTGGCACTACAATATGTCTCACCCGCATACCACCTACCTCGTAATGCTGGGCATAGGTAAGTACGATGTTAAAGAAACCACCTCAGCCTCCGGTGTGCCGCTGCGTCAATGGTATTATCCCGAGTGGAAAGACCGGTACGACTATACCTATAAATACAATGAGCAGGTATTCAATTTCCTCGAGTCAGAGATTGGTGTACCCTACGGCTGGGAGTCCTATTCCCAGATACCTGTGCAGGACTTTATGTTTGGCGCTATGGAAAACACCACTGCAACCATTTTCGGCGATTTCTTCGAAGTTGATGCCCGCAGCTACAACGACCGCAACTATGTATCGGTCAATGCCCACGAACTGGCCCACCAGTGGTTTGGCGATTTCGTTACCGGCAGGTCGGGCAACTGTATGTGGCTCCAGGAGAGCTTTGCTACCCATTACAACATCACCGCCGAACGCGAGGTTTTCGGCCAGGACCATTTCGACTGGGCCCGTCGGCAGGCATGCCTCTCAGCTATCAATACAGCCGATAAAAAGTCCATCTCCCACAGTCAGACACCCTCCTCCAATATCTACCAGAAAGGGTCCATAGTGCTCGAAATGCTTAAATCACTCACCGGTCGCGAGGCCTTCAACAGGTCGGTGAAACGCTACCTCGAAGCCCACAAATACGGCAATGTGGATGGCAACGAACTCCTCGACGCTTTCCAGGACGAAACTGGTATGTCACTGCAGTGGTTCTGGGACGAATGGGTATACCGTGGCGGAGAACCAGACTATATAGTGAGTTACACCGATGCCACATCCGGAAGTGAGCGCTACACAGAATTCGTAGTAACCCAAACCCAGCCTGTCAACGAAATAACAGGATTGTTCCGTATGCCCTTCAATTTTGAGGTACACTATACCGATGGCACTGTTGATAAAAAAACAGAGTATATCGAAAAGGAAACCCATGTGATAAAAGTACCTAACCCACGCAAGGCAGATATAGACTTTGTATTGTTCGACCCCAACAGCCAGGTACTCAAAACAGTGACATTTGACAAACCCTTTGATATGCTGAAAGCCCAGGCCTTCAGAGCCCCCAATATGCTCGACAGATATGATGCTGTATATGCCATGCGAAGCACAGCCCCCGAAAAGAAAAAAAATATCCTGAGGCAGGTTTATGCAGTTAATACATGGCACGCTATCAAAGCAGAAATCGCTACCCAATGTTTGAATGATGAAAACAGCGCTGTATTAGTAAGAATGGCGCTGAAGGATAAAGATGTGCAGGTAAGGAAAGCTGTGATCGAAAAAACAAAAAAAATTCCCGCTTACTTAAGGGAAGATTACGAGCCCCTGCTCCGCGACTCATCCTATACTACCATAGTCTCTGCACTGGAGAAACTCTGCACTGCATTCCCCGAAAACACAAAAAAGTATTTGGCAACTACTAAAGGCATTGAGGGTACCAATGGCCGCAATGTGCTCATAAAATGGCTCGAAATATCAATCAACAACAAGGAAAATAAGAGCGAACTGGAACAACTGATCAATTTCACTTCACAGTCCTATGAATTCATGACACGCACCAATGCCATGGCAGCACTCAGGCGATTGAACTATTTCGATACCAATATACTGGACAACTGTATTAATGCCTGCCTCAGCACAAATGGCAGATTATCGGGCCCGGCCACCGAAACCATCAAATACTTCTTTGCTCAGGGTAAGTATAAAAGAATGATTGCTGAAGGGATAGCAAAAAACGGAGGTACTAAAAAAGATAAAGAAACATTGAACAGAATCATTGAATAAAAATCCTGTTTATTACTGCTCTGCTGACAAATAATAACCCTTAATGAGCAAGGTTTTATTTGATTACTATTCTATAAAAAATGTACCTTGAACTATTCAAATTTAACGCTGCCATTACATAACCCATAATCTCTCTCTGGAAGAAATGAAATAGCCCTTACAAACAGGTGCTAAACCGCTCAATACCTTGAATAATTACTAATCAGTAAGGCAACAAAAGTTCATTACTTTATTTACCCAAGCAAGAATCAGGTAATAGGTACTGAAGTAGGTGGTATATTCTTGCACTTATAAACCCGAAAGGCAAATACCCAACGACATAGGTGTTATTGGTGGGCCTGCATTATCCTTGAATACATTAGTCAGGTTATATGAACCAAACAAGGTGAAATTACCCCATCCTATCCTGGCTGTTGCCGCAAAATTCCAGGGAGACACATACCTCTTGGTATCCGTCTTGAATTTAACAGTGGTACCATCAACTGTTGTCACCGCCTTGGTGTGGGCGCCTAGCAATGTACCTATCTCCAGGCCAATTGCAGCCTTAAAGCCCTTGTTCCTGTTTACAATATTACCGTAGTATCTTAATTCAAAAGGCGCCGTAAGGTAAGCTGTGGCAAATTTATACTTCTTAAAATGATTGGTATCTGCAACAAACGTTGCCTGCGTATTCAGTGGGCTTACAGTATGTGTATCAATAAGCGCCATCTGGTTAAGATATACAACCGAAAGATTGATACCCAGACCTGCTGCAAAACTGAGCTTTGTTTTATTTATCGGAAAATCATAACAAAGATGCGTATTAAAAGCATAGCCAAATGTTTTGGTATTCACCGAATCTGGTTTCTGCACCCAGTTATTGTAGGCAACCTGTACCATCAAAAAATCCCTTGCCATCTTTACTACAGGAGATGCCTTGATTTCAGTATTGGTCTTATCATTTGTATCCTGGGCAAAGTTCACAGAAGACGAAAGAAGCATTGCAGCCATGAAGGCTAGGAATATCCGCATAAATAGAAATTAGTGCGCAAATATAACGTCTGCGGAATGGAAAATTTGTTAAAAAACTTAAAACTGAAATAATACTGCCGAATCCAGGGAATTATGCTCAATCCCTGCATTCGGCATAAGGTCAGTTTATGTATTAACTATACTACCTGGCAAAAGTAACCGATCCGGTCGGGGTGGCATATGTCATGGTAGTATCGCCTGCTATCGGAATATAACTCAACGTACCTGTTCTGCCAGAACTGAAAACCAGCGTTGTATTGCTGGTTAGTGCAAAAATATCTGCAACTACTCCTGTCGGATTGGAATAAATATTTACTCCATTTACATTACTGGATAAAAACAGTCCGTTAGCTAGCATTGTAATGTTTGTTGCGAACGAATCACTTAATGCTGGCTGTATCCAATGACCGGCTATTCCGTCGGTCAAAGCGGGCGAAACACCGGTTACTGCTACCCAGTAGGAGGCATAGCTGGTATATCCGTACTGATTGGTGGCAGATACTCTTCCCCTGTAAAGTCCTGGTACGAAATTATGAATTGCACTGTCAATGGTTACAATCTGTATAGATTGTTTATAAAATGAATCATATGCTGTAGCAGCTACTGTCGGGCGAACTGCCCCTACAGGAATGCTGTAATATTTGGTTGTCAGGGTTATCTTAGGATAGGAGGCGGTAACCACTGTCGATGGGTTATCCTGCTGCCTCTTGCAGGCAGTAATAATCAAAGCAGACAAAAGAGAAAATAATACTATTTTTTTCATTTTAATGTTTTTTAGTTGATTTTAAAGTATATCCCACCACACTTTTGAAGTAATTGGTTGCAAACCAGGATAAGATGCGTTAGTGGTACTTTCAGTTGTCGGATAAAGGAACCTCTTAGGGAAATTATTACCAATCAGGCTTGATTGTGAATACTGAAGGAAGTTTGGATAACCTGTACGGCGCCACTCACACCATGCTTCGAAACCCTGGTTACCACACATTGAAAACCATTTCTGGGTGATGATATAACTTAACTTCTGAGCTATTGTCCCTGCAGCTGGATAATTTGTCCAGTATCCGCCGCCTGCCATATAGGCTGTGCAGGCAGCTCCACCGGTTACGCCGGTTGTTGCTGAAAGTGCACTGCTGTAATAATTGAAGTTTGCCGAAATAGCTGCTGCAAATAAGGTTGCATCCTGACCTGGTGTTGCCCAGCCCCTTGCTGCAACCTCGGCTTGCAGAAACAGGCTTTCATAGCTGGTCAGCAGGTTTACAGGTGTGTTGGTCGAGCCTGGATCTGCTGCATCGCCGGCTACATAAATATTAGGTATAGAAAAAGTACCGGAAGCATAAGAAGTCTGGTAATAGCCCTGTGGTATTCCTACAAATGTTCCTACAGCTGATGCCTGCTCATAAAACACATTGATACGCGGGTCATTATTACTCAGCATACTGTCCACACAGGTACTGCTGGCTACCAGATTCTGAACAGAGCCCAGGGCAACCTCTTCAGCATAAAGCGGACTTTTGTTGGCTGAATTATAACCGTAACCTATGTATGCATCGTCTCCAACGCCAATGAAAGCTGCATTTGAAGCATATAAAGCTGCAATACCTGCTTTGGCAGTTGTTGAATCAATCGCACTCATACGCATATAAATCTTAAGCTTCAGAGTATTCGAAAATTTCTTCCACTTCGCCATATTGCCTCCGTATATCAGGTCATCTGATCCGGGAGCTAATGGATCTGAAGTGCTGATCATTTTGTTTGCAGAATCAATACAAGCCAGGATACCTCTGTAAATAACCCGCTGTGAATCATACTTTGGATTAATAATATTACTGTCGGCATATTGTCCTTTCAGTGCCTGGGTAAATGGAGCATCACCCCATCCATCAGTAATAGCCTGAAAAGTGTATGCCTTCATCAGCAGCGAAATGGCCATATATTGTTTCAGCTTCGCTGAATCCGCCAATTTGTACAACTGGAAAAAGTTTTCTCCGGCAGCATACAGGTTCCTCCAGGATGTTGAAAACTCATCCTGTCCGGGATTATACTGGTCCAGTATATGATATTGGCTTGCACCGGGACTCTGAGTCCAGTACTGTGCCCAGAAAGAACCATAAATCTGCATCTCCACACCTAATGATGTTCCTACATAAAGCTCTGCTCCGGGCAATAATGTCTTGGCAGTTAAACCCTGCGCAACATTAGGATTGGTATTTACATCCAAAAACTTCTTGCACGATGATATGCTTAATGCAGCTAACATTAAACAAACCATTCCGCTTTTTATACTTTTCTTCATACAGTTGTATTAAAATCAATTTAGAATGTAACTTTTATAAACGCTCCGTAATTCCGGAGTGATGGACGGGCATTGAAGTTAAAGCCCTGACCATTACTTAATGCGCCTGTTGAGTTTTGTTCCGGATCATCATATTTGTTGCTCTTTGCTGCCCACAGTATCAGGTTATTACCAAACATACCAGCTTCAAGCGATCCAAACAATGAGTTCTTATAATACTTTTGTGGTATCTTATAACTCAAAGCAATTTCCTGAAGCTTGATATAACTTGCATTTACAAGGTTCTGTGCAGGCAATACATTTTGTCCCACTTCAGTTACCCAATAATTATAAGGCAGGAATTTGGTGGTATTGGTTACATAATTATTTGTTGATCCAACCTGGTAAACAGAGTTTGCCCAAACATAAGGGTTGCGGTTATTGGTTGTGGTTTCTTGTGCACTGCCCACAAAATCCATAAGCGACTTGGTATTGCTGTAGAATTGTCCGCCCTGCTTGGTTGTAAACAGCACATGCAGTTTCAGACCTTTGTAGCTGAGTTCTGTTCCCCATGATGCCTGAAACTTAGGCTGGTAAGAACCGCGCAATACTGGTTTGGTTGTTGCGATTGGCATCCCAGTTGCCTGATCAACTATAGCATGGCCATTCCAGTAAGCAATGTCAGCTGCATAAAAAGTACCCATCGGATGACCAACAGCAGCCACTATCGACATACCATTAAATCCACCCATGGTGATTTGGGAAACACCGCCGTTCAGGCTTACAACATTGTTTATGTTGTGTGTGTAAGTTCCGAAAAGGTCCCATTTCAGCCCCCATTTGGTGTTAATGGGTGTACCTCTCATACTAATTTCTTCTCCCGAATTACTTACATTACCCAGGTTGATAACATTCGATGTATATCCGGTTGATGGTGGCAGTGGAACAGAAGTAATCAGGCCATGAGTAAGGTCATTATAATAAGTAAATGAGGCAATAATTCGGTCTTTTAAGAACGACAAATCAGCGCCAAATTCATATTCCCTTGTCAGTTCAGGTTTTAATGTATTAAGACCAAATGAATTTTGTATCTGGTATGCAGGTACTGAATTGAACGGAGGTACTACTGAACCAAATGACGAGCGTATAGCACCTTGTCTGTAACCTGCGCTGTTGTTGGCATAAGGTATGGCGTCATTACTTACTCCTGCTGTACCAATGCGCACTTTGCCATAATTCAGTACTTTATCTTTAAAGGTAGTACCATTCAGCCTTTCGGTAAATACCCATGCTGCATTTGCTCCGGGATAGAAATAAGAATTATGTCCTGCTAACAATGTAGATGACCATTCATTCCTGCCGGTCAGCTCAAGGAATAATTCTCTCTGGTAGTTAAATTTGATATCCGTATACCATGCATAAGTACGGTGATTTGATACAGGGTTCGTAACAGAAATAGGCCCCTGATTATTGATGAAGTTATAGAACGATGGTATTACCAGTCCGTTTGTATTCGGATCAATATTTGCATTCAGGGTTTCATCATGTTGCATTGTCAGGTTATTACCTATAAGTGCGATCATGCCAAAATTCTGACTCAGGGCGTGAGTATACGTTCCTATAAGGTCTGAGTAAAACCTCAAAGCAGTATAGTTGTTTTGCTCATAGCCGCCTGAATTAACATACCCATACGATGGATAATAAATAGTCTGGTCTACCGACTGACTTCCTATCTGTGGGGTTTTGTAGTAAGATATATCATCAGTAGCGTCTACACCCAACCTTTCAAATACATTAAAGTCTCCGTTCTTATAGCCTATCCTTGTATCACCTACTAAACGGTCTGTACGGTTGCGGTTGTCATAATATTTAGCAACCCAGTAAGGATTTGCACTGAACGCCCCGAAATATCCATAACGGTGTATACCGGCGCTATCCACATAATCCATACTATTAAAATGGTTGTTCAGGTCTTTGAGTTGTCCGATCGGAATGTCGGTTGGTATTTGTAGCAATGATTGCATTACGCCGCCTAATCCCTGTCCGCCTTGTTCGGCCCTGGAGTAAGTATTGATGTAATTGAAATTAATGTCAGAATAGAAATGATTACTCATTTGTGTCTGCGCATTAAACCGTACACTGTATTTATTGTAGAAAGTATTTGGCACCACCCCGTTGCTGTTAACTGAGTTGATTGACAGATAATAAGTAGTGAGTTCATTACCACCTGAAAGCGACACAAAGTTACTGAGGTCTTTGCCATGATTGAAAAACTGCTGCATGTTGTTAGGCTCATAAGAGTAAGGCTTAACCTGCTGTTTCTTATTGATGATCTGTCCCCATGGTCTTACAACTCCGTCAAAAGGCAAACCCCAGCTGAAATTATCACCGCGGTCATCTGTTATCCCTGCATTTATAGCGCCAAGTCCGAATTGGGTCTGGTAAGAAGGATATTTCAGAACATCCGACATTGTATACGTTGTTTTAAACGTAACATCCATTTTAGAATTTTTGCCCGAAACGTTGTGCCTGCCTTTTTTGGTTGTGATCATCACAGCGCCATTGGCACCCTGCGCACCATACAATGCCGCAGCAGCAGGTCCTTCCAGTACTGTAACTGATTCAATTTCATCCGGATCGATATCGTTGGCGCTATTACCGAAATCTATCTGAGAAAGGCCAGATGCATCCGATGTACGGTCATGATTATTGGTAATAACACCATCTACTATTATAAGAGCATTATTATCTTTCAAAATTGATTTCTCTCCTCTTAAGATTACACGGGTTGAACCACCTGGACCACTTGTAGTACTGGTAATATTAGCCCCGGCCACTTTACCCTGAAGATCAGATAATGCACTGCTGTTCTGGCCTGCGGTCAGTTCCTCTGCATTTAATGTGGTAGCATTATACCCAAGTTCCCTTTTCTCCCTCGATAAACCCAAAGCAGTTACAACTGTACCTTCCAGTTCTTTCGATTTGGTTTGCAGTTTCACATTCACAACCTGGTCTTTTTCCCTTACCTCTACAGTTTGGAACCCAACAGCCTGAATCACAAATACATTGCTGCCATCTGGTACATCGAGCATAAAATCTCCGTTTACATCAGAAACCGTTCCTGTATGAGTACCCTTCAATGTAATACCTGCCCCGGGGTATCCCTGCCCCTTTTCATCAGTTATTTTACCCGTAACTGTATGATTAGTAGAGGTTTGAGCAAAAGCCTGTATTCCTGCTGTAAGTAGTAATACAAAGAGTAAACAAAGTCTTTTCATATTGTTGTTCATTTAAAAAATGCGTGTGTTGGCCACAAAACACCTGATACCCCTTCCATGCCTTAATAGGCAGGGTTGGGCTAATTTGGGGTGAATTTATTACAACATTGCGAATAAACAAAGTTTTGAGTTAATTATTCTTAACATTCGCTGGCCTGAAAGCAGGGAATGCTTATCATTTTCGCATATTTAATGTGAGTTCGAAGTTTGTGCTTTTCCCTTTTTACTCTTGGTCATTGGTAATCCAAAGTCATTTAGTTAAGAAAGCCCGATAGAGTTCAATCTGAATAGCCGCCCCAGAAACCGGTGGTAGTCAAATACAATTTCCGAGCCCAAACATGCAATGTCATTGACTTATGGAATCCCAACGGGCTTGAATCTGAATAGTCGGTGGTGAAACCGCCGGAAGTCAGACGTGAATGCCGACCTCAGTAGGATCGAATGTGCGTTTGGGAATTCTGGAATAGTTCTGAAAGAGCGAAATATAAAAGCCTGCGGTGAAGCCCGGTACAAATATCATATACCACAAGCCCTGCAAGCGCGAAATACTGCGGGGCGTTTTTAGGATATAGATTACAGTTAAGCGCCCCTTACATGCTACATTTCGGCCATAAAATTCTCGCATAATTATATAGGACCATTTTAATTTTTCGCTTACTCCCATTTATTATATCTGATTGGCTGCTCCGTTAGGAGCTACCGTTTTGTAGTTATTTAAGATAATTTGGGCTATGCGCCATCAGTGCTAACCCCTTCACGCATGGAGCAAAATACATAATCAATATAATTTGCAACAAAGCGGTAGCCCCAAACGAAGAAATGATAAGAAATGATAAGAAATCGAATGCGAAGATTTGGAATGAACTTTTGATAATCCCCAAGGGAATATAAGTATATATCAATCAATTAGAGCGTTTAGCCGATGCAGAGCTCTCCGCCGAAGCTTTAGCGAAGAAGCATAGTATAGCGTGTATTTCTTTCTAGGCTTTTACCGAAATATATCATTGCCAAAACACCAGATAAGTAACCGACAGCCATGGAGATAATTAAAGTTTAACCGCCATCCCCGCACTGGAATTTACAAAGCATGCATAATTTTTATTGTGTAGAGATGTTGCACTGCTACGTCTCCTCCCCCCAAAAAATCCGTAAAATACCATATCACAAAATCCACCACAGCCAAAATACCAGATCAATAGCCGACCCCGGGTCATCATATAATACATTCGACAACTCTTAGCCAACTACTTTCCTATACTGCTAATACGCCACGCATTCAAAATCAGGAAAATCCTTTAACCCTTCAAATCAAGGTACCGACTAATATTTTCAGTATCCCATAACAAATAACCACCATTTTGGCACTTCAAAAAAACCATTGGTAGTATTAACATATACCCCGTTATTTACCAAACCATTAGCCTCATAATAAAATCTATGATAGCCCGTATGCAGGCTATCATAGCCTGCATACGGGCTATCATAGAAATTCTTTTTGTCAAAAACCTGAACCTTTCCGAACTTTATACCCGAATACCGGGCAACAGGAAAAACCCTGAATTAATCTTAGCTGCCACACGTTTTTGAAGCTTTTTCAATAACAGGGTTAAAAAGAGGCTCTAAGGGTGGACAATCTTGTTATGTGTGGAACCACTAAAGCAAACTTTCAGTAAAATGTACTACATATTTATTTTCACATAATACCGAAAACAAATTGGCAACTTTTGAAAAAATATAATGGCATTGCCCGAAAAAGGCAGTTTTAACTCTCAGCTTTTATCTGTAATGAAAATTTATTTTTAGGGTGTAGGGTATCAGGATGTTGAAATACTTATGGGTATGGCTAAATAAATAAGTAGGGTGTAAAATAGGGTGTAATTTATAAAACGATAATTAATCATAAAACCTACCAGGCAATGCTTTCCACCATTTTTAAATCACTACTTTTATCCACATCGAAAATTTATTTTTAGGGTGTAGGGTATCAGGATGTTGAAATACTTATGGGTATGGCTAAATAAATAAGTAGGGTGTAAAATAGGGTGTAATTTATAAA
>CAIVEH010000096.1 GCA_903904855.1 uncultured Bacteroidota bacterium
AGAAGACAAAAAATGGGAGTAATCTTTGATACCCTTATAAAAAGAATGGTCAAAAATGATCCAATACGCTTGTTATCAAAGGATTGATATTGCGACCTAAGTGCCTATACCTATAAATTATATAACAACCAAATAGCAATAGGTGGATTTAGTAATAACGAATATTGGAGTTCGAGTGAGTATGATAGCAATAACGCGCTGTCCAAGTATTTCCTCAACGGCAATCAATACCATAGTTACAAGTCCAACTCTTTCTACGTACGTCCAGTCAGGGCATTTTAGTTATTTACCTTATTGCCGATTAATCAGAATTGCTAGGAGGCTATAAAAGATTTAAAAATAAATGAAAAAGAAACATTTACTCGATCTAACTATTATAGCTGCAATATTTTTATACAGCAATAGGACTTTGGCCCAAGGAATGGCGATAAACACAACAGGCGCGGCAGTCGACTCTTCCGCCTTACTTGATGTTGGCTCTACAACTAAAGGTATGCTTGTGCCCCGCTTTACAACAGCTCAACGCATAGCTTTGAGTAACCCGGCTAAAGGGCTGTTAGTTTGTGATACTTCAATAGGCGCAATTTATTTCAATAAAGGGACATCTTATTTGCCGCAATGGACAGCTGTTGGAGAAACGCCAACCGGCACGTCAAGCGGTGAAATGCTTTACTGGAATGGCAGTGCCTGGGTGGGAATAACAGCAGGCAGCAATGGCCAGTTTTTAATCTTATTATCAGGTATTCCCACATGGACAACGATGCCTTTTTATAACTTATTTGCCTCAAGTGGTGCTAATGGCACGATTTCGCCGGCAGGAAATACTGAAATAATTTCGGGCGGTTCACAGGTATACAGTGTCACGCCAGCATCAGGTTTTCATGTGAGCGGCGTTACTATTGATGGAAGCAGCATATCTACAGTAACAGTCGCTGGGGTAACAAGCTTTACAATTACAGCAGTTACCTCAAGCCATAGTATCAACGCCACATTTGCTCCTGGTCTTACTATTGGGAATAGTTATTTAGGTGGTATTATCGCATATATTCTACAGCCGGGAGATCCGGGTTATAACACTACAGTAACTCATGGATTAATAGCCGCTACGAGTGACCTAGGCTATATACCAAGCTGGGGGTGCTATGGTACATATCTCGGCCCTGGAGATACTGCCACAATAATTGGTGCCGGTGGAGCTAACACCACCTATATTTTAAGCAATTGTATGACAATTGGTACAGCCGCCCAAATATGCCATGCCTATACCGGAGGAGGCTATACAGATTGGTACCTTCCGAGCCTGAATGAATTAAATGAATTATATAATAACCAAACCGTAATAGGCGGTTTTACTACAATAAGTGGTTGGAGCGATTATTGGAGTTCAAGTGAAATTGATAGCAACTTCGTAGGGATAGTAGATTTCAACTCTGGCTATCTTGGTAGCACATTTAAAGAGAATAGATTTCATGTCCGGCCAGTAAGGGCATTTTAAATATTTAACTTAAAACCTGTTTAATAACATTACGTGGAAAAGGTAAAATATTTTAAAATAAATGAAAAAGAAACACTTACTCTCAATAGCTATCATGGCTGAAATACTATTAGGTAACAATAAGGCTTCCGCTCAGGGTATGGCAATAAACACAACTGGCACAAGCGCCGAACCTTCAGCAATACTTGATGTTAATTCCACAACAAAAGGTATGCTAATACCCCGTATGACCACTACTGAACGCACAATTATCAGCGCACCGGCGAAAGGGCTGCTGGTGTGCGATACTACAATAGGTGCATTTTACTTAAACAACGGAACAGCATCATCTCCGGTTTGGTCGGAAGTTGGCGGAATGCCTGCAGGAACGGCAACAGGAGATATGCTTTACTGGGACGGTGGAGCGTGGGCTAGAGTAAGCGCTGGCAGCAACGGCCAGGTATTGACGTTAATATCAGGCATTCCCACTTGGGTATCTCTTCTTTTTTCCAACATAACAGCCTCATGGGCCGGGCATGGAACGGTGTCGCCAACTGGAATTACTCAAATAGGGAACGGCGGTAGCCAGGTGTATAGCATTACTCCTGATCCGGGTTATTCTATGTATACATATGTAGATGGCATTTGGGTTGACCCGGTAACAAGTTATACCTTTACATCAGTATCTGCTAACCATACAATTAGTGCTGATTTTTTCTGGAATCTTGTCATTGGCGATATATTTGAAGGAGGGAGAATTGCATACATATTACAGCCTGGCGATCGCGATTATGACCCGACAACTACCCACGGATTAATAGCAGCCATGAGTGACCAAAGCACATATGTATGGTGGCTAAATGGCACTCTTATTCAAACATACCAAACTAATACAGCAATAGGTGATGGTTATATGAATACCTCTATTATTGATATTCTCCAGGGATCGGGCACCTACGCAGCATCTATTTGCACTCACTGTACAGATGGAGGCTATACAGATTGGTTTCTGCCTAGCAAATACGAATTAAACAAATTATATGTTAATAGATATGCAATTGGAGGATTTAACATGACGGCCAGCTATTGGAGTTCTAGTGAGGTTGGTGCATCCTTCGCCTGGGCAGAGAGCTTTAACTATGGCACCATGGGTTCTTCATTTAAATACGCCTATTTGCATGTTCGGGCTATTCGGCGTTTCTAATTATTTAAATATTAAAATATTTCGTCCAGCGAGACTCCTCAGCTAGGTATAGTTTGTAATAATAAACAAATAATTATGATGTTGGGTGTAGACTGCGTCAACGCCTTGATGGCCGCCGCCATTCCCCAGAATGGGGGAAATTGGCAGATTTCAGTTTGCACGGAGATTCCCAAATGTAATAGATGCATCCACTATCGCCGGTTTCAATCCTGTCGCCACCAATGTTCTGGAAGCAAAGCTTACCCGCCGATAGTCAAGGCCAAATGTGCGTAGGGTGGATTCAGCGCACTAGGGACCGAATCTGATGTACTTTCCAATCTTCAACACGAAACCTACCACCAATTACTAAAAAAAATAAATATGCTAAATAATTAGGAATTTACAATAATCCATTTTACCTTTGTTCCAAATTATCGTGATATTTGACAATTTATTAAACTATGAAACAATCTCAAAGGACTTTTTACCCCTACAGGAATCCGGAACACAAACATTCCCGATGATTTCGATCAATAATTTTGATATAACAAGTACCGGAATATGTTTGTTTGGTATGGTTGATCAATATTGGGAGTTTCATTACTAAAGGTGCAACCAAACATTCTCGATGATTTCGGCGATGTAAATTTGAATATTACCAATCCATAAATGTATTTTCAGGGTGGCAGAAGATTATTATTTGTAGTTTTATATTTAAGGTGCAACCAAACATTCTCGATGATTTCGGCGATGCAAATTTGAATATCACAAATTAAATAATGCGTTTTCAAGGTAGTCATACAAGATAAACATTGAAATTCGGCATATATATTCTTTGCGGCATTAAAGCTGACATTTGCATATTGCGCCTTCGCGCCTAAGCGTGAGATTTTTTCATGTCGTTCTTTATAGTCTAATCGGTCTTATAGTCAGGCCTTTTATCAAAAACCCTCAATACTTCTCCCTAATCCTGAAAACAACCTTCTTAACACTCACCACTTTTGTATTGCTCACAATAATATCACAGTTCGCAAAGTTGGTAAACTTATACTCATAATCCGCGCAGTCCTTATCCCCCAGCAGTGCCTGGTTGCGCAGCAGCAGCTTTTTCATTACACTCATCCTGTTCATGAGCGTAATCTTTTCAGCAGTCCCCACAGGTAGTGTCTTAAAACACTTCGGGTTTTCACTACCACTATTTTCAACAAACTTGGTTGTTTTCTTCCACTCCGGAAAATATACCGAGCGCTCCTTTACCTTTCCGTTTTCACCATAAGTATAAGTCTCAACATGAAGCACATCCTTATTATTATCATTAAGCCTTACCTCCTTTATTTTTACATTCCTCTTATCCAGGTACGACTTGGTATAAAACTCAATTTTACCATTAAAATAAGAGCTTTCGGTAATTACTGTTTCACCGCTTTTCTTGTCGCTGCTGTAATCATAAAGCTTCTTGAAACTATTGCCGGTCTGCTTGTTATCTTCCACCATGCACAATTTGCGTTCTTTCTCATCATACCGGTATTCATCAGTTTGCTGCAGGCTTTCATTCTTATACTCCTCCTTCTTTACCATCTTCTTCCGTGCATTCATAAAAACCGTGGTCTTATATATACTCTTATCCTGCAAAGGGGTATGTACTGTCATCACCACAAGGCTGTCAGCCGATGCATATATAGTAATACTGTCCGTAAGGCTTGTTCTGCTGCTGTCCGCAGTATTGATACTGTAAGTGTATTCATGGGTTATTGTACCTGTCTTATAAGTATCCCACCCCGATTTGAAAGTTACCTGCGCTAATGAACAACAAGTGCATGCCATTAAGAGCCAGATGAACACGGTTACTTTCATAATTAACGCAATAGTACGTTGTAAAGGTTTCAAAGTAAATAAACAAAGGCAGCTTTGCAGATAATATTTAATAACACGGTGTGAATATCCTGCCAATACGCAAAAATCAGATACAGCTTGTCTGATATAATAGATTCGGAATAAAACCTTTAGAAATATTAGCTTACAGCATTAATATCAGATTGTTCAAAAATAGATTTCATACTCCCGCACAAAAAAATCCCCGGAAATACCGGGGACTAGAATATTAATTTAAAATAAAGATTAATGATTAGCTTTTCCCTTTCTGACCGTGTTTTTTATAATGAAACCCAACTTTACCAACATAAACATTCAACCCAAAAGAAAGTACCGAAAACATATCATTATAACGATTTGTTGCAACAGGTGCCTTAAAATTATATCCATCAAGGTAGTCAGAAAATGCATAACAAAACTGGTAGTTAATATTAAACATTACTCTCTTGGTCATATGCAGGTTAAAACCAAAATTATACGGCATGTAAAAATTAGAAGTTTTGGTGTTAATATTGGTCTTATCGTAATCGTTGATAACATACCTGTCCTGATGTTTAAATTTAAGTGTAATATTGGAAACATCATTATTCATATATCCTATACCCATCCCGGCATACAAGCCAAAAATAGTCTTCTGGAAAAAGTTCTTCGGATATTTGAAAAATTCGCCTAAAGACACTTTGCCATTAAGAGCTACTGTAGTAATCTTGTTGTATACACTCAAACCATTTGTCCAGGTATTTTTAACCTCATAATCCGAAAGTGCACCTTTTTGCACTTCAAGGCCTAAACTAACCCACATGTTGGCATTACGTTCAACATTAACCCTGAACATAGGCTCAGAATTAGTATTACTCAGGTTTCCGTATATTTCACTGAAACCCGAACCAACTCCCACAGCCCATTTACTATAAGGATAAAACGGATCAAGCCTTATCTGGGCATCAGACCTTCCTAATATACTTATACATAGCGACAATAAAATAACGATTCTGAGTTTCATAACAAGTTATTTAATGCAATATAAAAAATAATTACCTCTTCCACAAATTTTTCTTGTAATTCTGAATTTCCCTTTCTATCCTGTCTGCTTCAGCTTTTTGAGCCTTTTCATCATTAGGAAATTTATCTATAATCCTTAAATCACCTGGGTTTGATTCTTTAAAAATCGTAGAATGAAAATTACGCTGAATAAAAACATCATCAAAACTATAATCCGCCAAGTCCCTTTGAGTATCATATGCTTCCTTCGATGCAAATACATTACGGCACTGAGGGAAGTATAGATAGAAACCATGGGTAGTACCCAAATCTTCACCAGTACTACCTTTAAGCCTTGTTACAGGAGCCAGGCCAATAATCTGTGTTATCATGCGTCCTCTCACTTTATCAATAAAAAGGTCCTCTTTAATTTCAAGAAGTTTTACAGAGTCCGGATCAAAAGAAGATGCAACTTTGTAAGTAGTATCAGGATCAGTCAAAATTACTTGAAATGAATCCGGTGTAATCCTTTTCATAACCTTTTCATAGGTTAACGTCTTGGTGAAGCCTTCATCTGCATAAGCTATCAGCTTCTGTGCCTTAATTGCTTCAAGTATTATACGCATCAGTGACTGACCTGGTATTGCAAAAATTTTATTTACAGAATCAGAAAGATCAATTGTCCTCCATATCCTTTTATAAAATTTCACATTGAACTTATTCTCTTTAGGGAAGGCATAAGGCCTGGCTCCCTCCAATAAATGCTGCTTATAAAATCCATCAATTACTTTGGAAGTATCCAAAGTAATACCGGACATATTCAGATACCCGGCAGTATCGGCTACAAGCCCGTCAGTAAGCTGATGAGTTGTATCAATAGGCTCAGCTGCAGGTGTTGAAGCTGCAATCCTCGACAATGAATCCCTGGTACGGGCTGCCGCTATACTATCTGCCTCTGCAGAACTTTGCTCAGTTGTTTGCTTCTTCTTTTTCTTTTTTTTATGAGTTTGTGCTACCATTACAGTACTAATTCCCATAGCTAAAAGCAACATCCCGACACAAATAACATTTATTTTTTTCATAAGCTACTAACTTAAGTATTACTGTTATTGAGCAGTAAAAATTATTGGATCTAACTGCCTTGGCACCCCATCAGGACCAGTTGCGTTAATATAATCAAACTGTATCTTGGTACCTGGTACTATAGTGTTCATTGCTCCTACCATCTCTGGAGTAAAAGTTCCACTATTTGATACGAATTTTAACACATCAGACCTTGGCTTAATAATGAACAGATTAAATTTGGTTACAGTAAATTTAGCATCAAAATCAAAATCCTCCAAAATTGCACTGATCTTATTTTGTGATTTCATAGCTGCCACCGGAAGTGATCCACCACCTTTACCCACAAACTTAGCATGTGGAGGAGGAATTGGTTTAACTCGGAAATCAGAAGCTCCAAGCACCACTGTTTTCCCTCCTTCCTGTACACCGCTTACTGTTACTTTAACCATACCCTTAGTAGAAACCTTTACCATATAGGCTCCGTTTCCTCCTGTAATTGAACCCGAACTTATCGATACCTTAATCTTGTCTTTAGAGAAACCTGGTGCAGATACAGACACCGGGTTATCAAGACCGATATAAAATACATTCATTTTATCGGGAGAAACAGTTGCTGATGGCTTGGCTACAGTATATGATTGTTCAGGCAGTTTATATTCTTTCATTGTACCATCTGTTTGCTTGATCCTGATTACTCCAGACCATTTCTTTTCTCCTTCAGATGATGCTGATGCAACATATTGCCCTTTACCATTTACTATATTCAGCTTTTGCCCACCAACAGTAATTTCCGGATTTGTCTTGGAATCAGAAGCTGATAAAAATACATCGGCTTTATATTGCTGACCTACCAGGATATAAGAAGTTGGGGCAACAGCAACAGCTTCGAAACGATCTAAGGTAATAACTGCTACATCTACTTCTCCAAGTATCTTTTTTACAACGTCTGATTCTGTATTTTTAAGGTCAGCCTGAATTTTGGTCAAAGCAGTGATGGCCGCAGTCAACGGAATCCCTTCACCAAAATTCTCTTCTTGCCAGCTCGTCTTAATACCAACTTTGGTAGATAAATCTGTACTCAATGCAAATTTCAATCCTTCCAGTTCTTTGGGACTAAGTGTGGAGCGGATTTTCACAACAGTCTCATCAATAAGCTTTTTCAATTCATCACCACGTCCTTTTTTTATCATCATTCTTGGAGAAATATCAATATCCGCACGTCCTACTATATCCCCTGTTTTTTCATCTATACCCTTACCTTCGTTAATTAAATCTGCTTTAACCTGATTTATTTTGCTATCCAGATCAGCAACATATTTCTTAACTAATATTGCGCGATCATAAACTGGTTTTGCTCTTGCTGGTTCATTCTTAAGTTTGGTTGCTTCAAAAGAAGCAAATGTATTATCTACTGTGCTTTGAACATTTGTTGTTGATGTTTCCAGGCTAACAGTCAGATTTCTAAAGGCATCAAGAACATGATCGGTAACTGTGGTCGCTGCTATTCCTAGCAGCACCAGGTACAGTATACCCATCATCTTTTGCCGGGGCGTTTCTTTTAAAGCTGCCATTCGTTAATATTTTTAGTTGATCCCTGAACTCAGTTGGTTATATATACCAACTGAATTCAGGTAAATTATGTTTCTATCCTTATAATTAGTTTTTCCTAAAAGCATCCAATTGTGCCTGGTAAACCTTGGTAAGATCTGTCAGATTCTTATTGTATGCCTTCATACCATTAGTTGCATTTTCAAATTCTTTCAGCATAGTTGCTGATGCAACTGTCATCTGATTAATCTGCACAAGCGTTTTACTGAATTGGTCAAAACTAGAATTCATTTCAGAAACATTTTTTGCAAAACCCCTCATGCCTGCACCTGCAGCTTCAAAATCCTTAACCATGTTCTGCGAAGAACCTGCAATCTGGCTTATTGAGTTTAATGCCTTATTAAACTGATCAAAACCACCAGCAACAGCACCCATATTATCTCTGAACTTTTTGATGTCAGAAGTGGTAGTTTCCATTTCTTTAATCAGGTTCTGTGTAGTATTGAAAGATCCGGCAACCTGATTAACTGAGGCTACTGTATTATTAAATTGCTTGAAGCCATTACTCAGGCTTTCAATAATCTTTGGAGTTATTGATGTTGCGAGAAGGTCATGAAGTTTTGACCCATCAGCAGGGCTGGCCGTACCTTCTTCCTCCACAGCCATGGAAGCAATACCCAAAATAAAGAACAAGAAAGACTCAACACATAACCCTATAGCGATCATGTATTCACCACCCGGAAGGTGTAATATTTTAAACATTAATCCAATAATAACTACACTTGCTCCCCAGGAGATAACCGTGTTAAGTCCAATTTTCTTTTTTTGTTGATTACTGCTCATACATTATGGTTTTGTTGATTTAGTTAGTAACTTCTTTTTCAGGTAACAATTTAATATTATGGTAAATAATTCAAAAATACGTTAATGAATCTCTGGCAATCTTACACCACTGAATTTACTAGGTGTTCTTTTTCCTCGTTGTGTCCTGTTTCTAGTTGATGTATTATTATGAATAACTTCAGGAGCAGCCATTACACACCTGAAACCTATATAACAATGACTCACATCCATAATCTCCATATCTCGATAGAATGGACTAAGTGATTTAGCATTGCCAAGGAACGAACCTCCACGAACAACTTTCCGCTTCATTACCGGAGCATCAGTTGAATCAGCATCATATTGTAAAACGGGATTAATATCTGATACAAATGAATAAGCTGATGGACTATAAGCATCCATTGTCCATTCTGCAACATTTCCCTCCATATTGTAAAGCCCAAATTCATTTGGCGCAAATGACATCACAGGTGTAGTAAGTGCAGCTCCGTCTTCCCAGAAATCTCCTTCTTGCTGCTTAAAATTCATAAGCATCCCATTTTGGTCACGGTGAATCATCGTACTGTCAATAGCCTTTGTAGTATCTAAATATCCATTATACCTGTGATTAAAGAAATAAAGCATCTTAATATAATCCATTACATAAAGATTAGGATTCATGGCTTTGGACTTTTTATGTGCTACATTCTTTTGTCTCTCAGCCATTTTCTGATCCCTAATTGCTGCTTTTACACTATCATCATAGAATTTTTTGTGCACCTGCTGGGCAACCCAAGTACTGTCATGAGGAGTTTGCGTACTATCTGAAGGTAATACTACAGCACTGTTACTATCTGCGGACTGATAAGAAGAAGTATCAACATACTGTGTATCTTCCGGATAAATTAACTCATAAAATCCCTGAGCAGCATATACCCACTGAGCTTCTGAAGGTAACGTAAATGTTGGCTTAAACGATTTCATGTATTCAGGCATATTATAATAGTTAGTGGCAGTTAAACCGCGCCAGTAACAATATGCGTTTGCCTGAGGCCAGGTAACTCCTACAACTGGATAATCATTAAATGCTGAAGCTTTAAAATAATTCTCAACATACATTTCAGTAGATGCATTTGTAAGGTCCTGTGACCATACATTTTCATCAGGGTAAACATTTATTGTTTCTGTAACAACCTTGTTTTTACCGTTATGGGTTGTAGTACTGATCACCTTTGTATGTTTGTAGGAGTAGGTGTACATTTCCTTTTTAATATTACCATTTTCATCCAGCATTGGAGATATCTTGCTTCTGATATCCTCATTTTTGGGATTGAAAATAGCGTCATGATCAACCTTCGACCAGTCTATTCGCTTTTTTGAATAATCGGTATTGTCAACTGGTACATTTGAATTACTACCGGCATTCTCAACAGAATTAGTATTATTTCCGGTTTGGTTGTTATCCGTGTTTTTAACACCTCCGGCTATCCTGGCCGAATCATTGGCTTTAGCAGAAGAATCGGTTACCTGACTATTAGAATTATTAAGGTTTGAAGCGGTGTTATCTGAATTGCTATTTTTCGTTTCTTCTTTTTGCTTGTAATCCAGAAAATATTTGGGATCCTTAATGTACTTGACAATTGCAATAGAATCAACTACCCAATTAATGAAATTTCTGTATTCAAAATTCGTAGTTTCAGTTTTATCCATAAAAAAGGAAGTTAAACTTACTTTTTTAATGCTGTTTGTATCAATAGTAGACTGATCGTAATTAACTAAAGTAACCCCACCCTCTACATATACCATTCCAGGAGGCGCTATTATCTTATGCCCATAAGGTATGGCAGGTATAGTACCAGATCTGAAATCCTGGGCAATCATATTACCACAGGATAATGATATTGCAAAAAAAAGTAAAAAAATCCTAAAAAATCTATTCAACGGCATGTCCAGCAATTTAAATTCAAAAAATCAATTCAATAAAAAAGAGCAATACTATTATTCCCATGTCAATTAAACACAAATAGGCAAATAGTGGTGGTACTTTGGCTGTTAAAATCACCTCGGTCACACAACAATATTTTCCTGAACAAAAAACATTTGAAAATAGTGATACATTGGCTTATAGTAGTATTACCCTCAATTAAAATGTAAATATTTTTTTGTAAAGGTACATAAATGCACTAAAAATAAAAAACAAAATTCCGAAAAAATCCCTTTAAAGTCATATTTTATTTTATGCGATTAACATCTAATTTTATTATAGATGTATATTTACATATAAATTTTGTTATCTTACTCACTAAACCAATTCCTATTCAACATTTATTGAAAACTTTGTATCAAGAGTAAAAAACATCTACTATGAATATCGTATCAAAAATATATTGTGCCTCAATTGTTTACCATTATATTACTAACAATTGAATTCATTTGCCAATAATAATGCCATAATAAAACAACAACGTATAAATTGCATTTCAATCAGACAAAATATCTAATGAATTCCAGATAAAAATCCATGGCTACACTAAAAAATTAACAATTATATCTCCATTTCAAAGAACTTCCAGATTCACGGTACAAAGGTATTTCCGAAAAAAATCTCAAACAACGGGAAATTATGCAAATTAAGGGGGGTATTTTCCCCCGCAATTTTACTTAAAATACCTCCTGAATTCTATTACCCTGACCTTGTACTAAATCAATAGGACAATACCCTGATTATCTCCTTCATATCAGTATCTGATGACATAGCATTTTTCACTACACTGCTGAATGGTGTAAATACAATCTCATTATTGATTATACCAGCCATCAACTGTGTCTTTCCTTCCAGCAATGCATTTATTGAAGCGTGTCCTAATCTGCTTGCAAGCACCCTGTCGGCAAAAGTAGGCGACCCACCTCGCTGGATATGCCCCAAAATACAGGTTCTGACATCTAGCAAAGGGAACCGCTCAGTTATTACTGCGTAAAGTTCTTTTGCCCCACCAAAATCATCGCCCTCAGCTACCACTATTAAGTGCACATTTTTCTTTCTGCGCTCATCATGATCAATCCTTGCAAGCACATCCTCTATATTGGTAACTTCTTCAGGTATCAGTATATCTTCTACACCTCCTGCAATACCGCAATTCAAAGCAATGTAGCCTGCATCTCTTCCCATAACCTCAATTATAAAAACCCGATCATGAGCTTCGGCAGTATCCCTGATTTTATCAATGGCTTCCATTGCCGTATTTACAGCAGTATCAAACCCAATTGTAAAATCTGTTCCGGAAAGATCTTTATCAATTGTTCCGGGAATTCCTATTGCAGGAATTGCATATTTTCCGAAAAATTCATCAGCCCCCCTGAATGTTCCATCACCGCCTATCAGCACCAAGGCATCTATTTTATTGCGGCATAAATGGTCATATGCTTTCTTCATGCCCTCTGCAGTCATAAACTCCTTGCTCCGGGAAGTTTTCAGTATTGTGCCTCCCCGCTGGATGATGTTGGACACATCATTAGTTTCCAATTTTAAAATATCACCGTTTACCATCCCCTGGTATCCATGTCTGATTCCATAGGCTTCCAGCCCATGGTAAAGGGCGGTTCTTACAACTGCTCTGATAGCAGCGTTCATGCCAGGAGCATCACCGCCGGAAGTCAGAATGCCTACATTTGTGATCTGAGCCATATTTTTTACTATAAGCAAATGTAATGGGTTATCATCCGCAAATACTATTTAAACATCCGAATTAACGGAAAGATAGCACTACACCCTTTTACAAAAGTATAGTTCTTATATCTTTCAAAGCACTAATTTCGCAGGAAGTTTAAGTATCAAATATTAGAATGAAGGTTATATTTTTCGGTGTATTTTCTATACTTCCTATTATTATTTACGGGCAAGTAGTCTGGCCATCACCCGAGATAGGCCAGATGTACAATAATGCAAATAACTACATTGAAAGAGGTAATTACAAAGATGCTGTAACCACCTGTAAACAGGCAATATTGCTGGCACCCGACCTGCCTGTTTTCACAAATCAGCTTGCTACAGTCTATTATTTATCGGGTAATTTTAACGAAGCAGAAAACACCTTAAATAAACTAAAACCGTCGGATTGCGATACGCAATGTTACCGGTTGCTTGCAGCCAGCCAGGTTGCTCAGACGAAATTTAAGCAGTCCGAAAAAACAATCAACACCGGGATAGACCGCTTCCCGCACTCCGGGCCACTTTACCACCAGAAAGGTATAATTTACAAACTTGAATTGAACGAAGAGGATGCACTTGATTCCTGGTTGGATGGCATGGAAAAAGATCCTGGCTTTGCACCAGATTATTACGATGCAGCCTTAAGCAGCTTTAACTCCGGCCAGGTTTTGTGGGGCCTAATTTATAGTGAAATTTTTCTGGCTATGAACCACGATACCATAGCCGACAGCTCTATAAAAGGCAAAATGTTTGAAGGATATAAAACACTCTTTGAGAATATTGCCGAAAGCAGCTCCTCAAAAACAAGTAAAACCGTAAAAAAACAACTCCAACCTGAATTTGAAGTGGCTGTACTGAAAGCTTATTCAATGCTTACCCCTGTTGTAAGCGATGGCATTTCTGCTGAGAACCTAGTTATGCTGAGAACCAGGTTCATTATGAATTGGTTTGATGAACATCCCGACAAATACCCGTTTCCGCTGTTTAATTACATGAATGACCTGATTACTACAGGGCATTTTGAAATATATAACGAATGGCTGTTCGGAGCAGCTGAAAACAGGGAACAATATGACGCCTGGAATAAATTTCATGAAGGCGATATAGACCGGTTCAAGGTATGGAAGGCTGCCAACCCTTTAGTTCCGGCTAGTTTTACATATCGTAAATAGAAGATGCACTAAAAACAATAAAAGTTAAAATAAGCCTGAGTAGTATAATAAGGGGGTAAATAAGTTATTTTTGCCCTTTACATCTTCATATTCTCGTTTAATTTTATGAGTATCTCTTTATCAATATTGAGTTCAAAATATTTTAAGTTAAGCCTAGTGCTTATATTTCTGACATGTGGCTTTAAGGTTACTGCGCAGGAAAGCCTGGATAAAATTATAGCTATCATTGGCCGTAACCGTATCATTCTCCAATCAGATCTGGAACTTGAATTCACTATGGCTCACGAGCGGGATCCTAATCTGAGCGACACTGCCAAGTGTATGATGCTGCAGCAAATGATCTTAAGAAAACTATTGCTGGAGCAGGCTGAAAGGGACTCCGTAATGATTGATGATGCAGATGTAGAGGGCCAGCTGGATAACCGTCTCAGGTATTATATCGGGCTGTATGGCTCTAAGGAAAAACTAGAATCAATATCAGGGAAAACCATTTACCAGATAAAGGAAGAAAACAGGGATGCAATACGGGAGCAGATGATAGCCGAAAAACTGCAGGGTACGATTCTTGAAAAAACACAAATCACACCGGCCGAAATTGAAGCATTTTACAAAAAGATACCGGTCGACAGCCTGCCTTATTTCCCGGCAGCAGTTGAGGTGGGACAGATAGTTATTGACCCTGTGGTTAGTAAGGAAATTGAATCTTATGCACAGGATAAGCTTACTGAAATCAGGAAAGACATTGTTGAAGGACGTAAGACTTTTGAAAATGCAGCTGGGCTTTACAGCGATGATCCGGGCAGCAGGGACAATGGCGGCAGGTATGACGGTATAACCCGAAATGGCCCTATGGTGGCTGAATTTTCCAACGCTGCTTTCAAGCTGCAGAATGGGGAAATATCTCCTATTGTGAAAACTAAATTCGGATATCATATTATTCAGATGATTTCGAGAAAGGGTGAAGAAGCAGATGTAAGACACATATTGATAAAACCTGAAATTACGAGTGGCGACCTGGCTCTTTCCCTGCATAAGCTCGACAGCGTAAGGAATCTGCTCACAACAGGTAAAATTACCTTTCAGGAAGCAGTAGGTAAGTTTTCGACCGACGAAGCGGCCAAAAGAACCGGTGGTATGATAGGTGACCCCCAGACCGGCAGCACTGAACTGGATATGAGCAGGCTTGATGCCGGAATGGTATTAATGCTCGACACCCTGAAAAAGGGCGATTATTCAGCGCCTCACGTTTTTCTGAACGATGCCCACGACAGATCGTGCCGTATTGTTTACCTGAGGTCAAGGACGAGCCCGCACAAGGCTAATCTGAAAGATGATTACAGCAGGATTCAGGAGGTTGCAGTGGCTCAGAAAAAGCAACAGAAAATGATTACCTGGGTAAAAGCCAAACTGCCTACCTATTACCTTAAAATCGATCCTCAGTACCAGACATGCCCCATAATCAGAGACTGGAAAAATGATACCGAAAGCGTAAAGTAATGCTCAGCAAGCCCTGATTATTCAGATCCGTTCAGGGTCATGAATGCCTTGCCAAGGTTATCAATTATATCACTGGCGATTAAAGCCTCCTGCGACATCTTCTTTGCTGCAATATCTCCTGCAAGGCCATGAAGGTAAACACCCATTATTGCTGCCTCAGCAGGCTTATATCCCTGAGCCAATAAACCGGTGATGATACCCGTCAGCACATCGCCGGAGCCACCCTTGGCCATGCCTGCATTGCCTGTGAGATTGTACCAGCACTCCCCTTCCGATGTTACTACTGCGGTATGATGACCCTTGAGCACTATATTGATATTGTAGCGCATGGCCTGGATACGGGCATGTTCCAGATGAATCATACTGTTTGAGCTTTCTCCGAATAACCGGCTGAACTCTTTGGGGTGCGGCGTAATAACACTCCCTTTGGGCAGCCGGGCCAGCAATTCGGGCTGGCGCGCAATCAGGTTCAGCGCATCGGCATCCAGTACCACCGGTTCTTTATATTCTTCCAGAAAGCCAGCCAATGCATGGCCTGTGCTGTTATCGGTGCCAAGGCCAGGCCCTATACCTATAGTAGTATAAGAGTCGTAACCTTCTATTTTTTCAATAAAATGCGCGCCGCTGGTTTCGCACTTTACTTCGGGGGCAGCAGTCTGCAGAATGGTATAGCCACAGCCAGGTATAAGGGCTGTCACCATTCCCGAACCTGCGCGCAGTGCGGCTTTTGAGCATAATGTTATGGCGCCCATCTTGCCATAACTACCTCCTATAAGCAATACCTTGCCATAACTACCCTTATGGGTAAACGGACTCCTCGGACGGTAAATGACTGCAATATCGGACTGATCAATGGTTCTGTAAAGAGTACCTGTTGCGTTTATAAATGTTTTATCCAGGCCTATATCCAAGATATGAATATTGCCTGCAAAAACCCCAGACTCGGGATGAAGAAATGTGCGCTTGTAGAACTGGAAACTCAGTGTATCAGATACTTTAAGCGCTGCTGCATCATGGTCGTTGACCACATCGGACGGCAGGCCGCTGGGGATATCAACCGCTATCTTACGGTTGGGTAGTATATTGACATGTTTTATAAATTCAGCAAGCCAGCCTTCCACCGGCCTGTTGAGACCTGTGCCCAGTAATGCATCAATGATAATGATGTGTTTTGGAATATCGGTAATAAATGTATCGGGCGGCACTATGCTTACCAGCTCACTATCGATAGCCTCCAGGCGGTGCAGATTTTCCTCACAATCGGGCGACAATACATTGCTGAAACGTAGCAGAAAAGCCTTTACACCATAACCTTTCTGGTGCAGCATACGGGATATTGCCAAACCATCGCCGCCATTATTGCCTGTGCCGCATAGCACCACGAACAAGGAATCTTTGGGAAGGTTTTCCCTGATCCATGCCACACACCGGCCGGCAGCGCGCTCCATAAGCTCGATGGAGCTGATAGCGCCGGCTTTAATGGTATATGCATCACATGCCCTGATCTGGGCGGCGGTGAATATTTTCATACATTAACTCATTAATATTGATGAAAGATTGAATTGCATTTGCCTGTTCTATGTTGCAAAGGTAATGGTTAAAGGGTAAGGGGGTATCAGGGGAGCATTTTGGAGGAAAATGTAGCAGAGGGAGAGAAAAATAAAAAGCCCCACATTGGTATTGATAATCAACGAAAATGGGGTGAAAAATGTCCCATAAATTTCCCAGGTGGGTAATTTTATTATGTTACCTCGCAGGCAGTATAAAACACCCTATTAATAAAATTTCTTTGTGGATAAATTTATGCAACAAAATAGCTGAAAGTATTTACTATGGCTGATATTACTGCAATTTAAATTTCCCATTGCACCCTATTTTACACCCTAATATTGAAGGAATAGGGTTTCCAATATGTCTTTCTGTTTTCCTGATTTGCGGATAACGACTTTGTGCCAAGATTTTGGCAGGCAAAGATCAGATTACGGCAAGGTCAGTGCAGGATCTTAGATCGTTTTTAGTTGCGTATTATTTTATCAATTATTGTTTTCTGGCATTTGAACTACTTCTGGTTTGCTTCATTTAATTGCGGGTTTTACTTCCGGTTCACTTCTGGTTTTGCTTCTGGTTTTGGGCTAAAAACTGCGGGTTTTCTTCCGGTAGCTTCCGGAAAACCGGAAGTTTTTAAAATTGCAACTATTTGTTTTTCAGTTTATTATACATTTTTGATCAGAATTTTCTGGATTAGAGGATTTTCAGAATTATGATTTGCTGATTCAGCAGTTAATCTGAGGCAAATATTTTGAAATTTTAATTGTTTTATTGGTGAATAAATTGTCATTAAGTGTAGAATTCGGTATAAAGGTATGATGTATAAATTACATTTCCAAATAAAATGGAGTATTTATTTTGTGGTAAAGTATTCGTGAGCGAAGCTTCAAGATACCAAGACCAAGCGGGAAGCGATTTCAAGGAAAAATGACTAGTATGGTACAATTATTTGCTATGCACATATCACCCATGGTTGCAATTGCCCTGTAGGCTTTCGGGGAGAGTGCAACCAGTCCCCTCTAACCACCTCCCCTCCGAAATACTTCGGAGGTACTCCTCCTTGAAGGAAGGAGGAGAGTAAAAAAGAGAGGGGAGTTTGCAAATTTTCTGATGGGCGCGGGCCACACGCATTCAATGCGTCTCTACAAAATTCCGCAATATTTCAGCTTCCACTCTGGCCAAGGCAATAAAACTACCTTACTATACTTACCTTCTGCACCGGTAACGACTGGCCGTTTTGGAGTACTTTGAGATAATACATATTTGCGGACAGGTGCGCTACATTAATATTAGAAACGGGAGCAGTGATTGCAAAATTCATTGCTTTGCGGCCCAGGCAATCGTAGAGTATGCCGTGCAGGGGTTGTGTGATCGACATGCCGGTTAGTGTAAGGGTCAGCTGATCATTTGCGGGGTTTGGATAAACATCTACAGCGGGTGGATTTCCGGTGATGTTGTTAATACCCACTGCACCGACCGCATGGGTTGAATCTTCGACTGTGCGAACCTCAAAATCATCGAAGTAAAAACCATCGAAACCTGTAAAAGCATCACTGACGAGTTCGAACTGAATGTCGATTTTCTGGCCCAGGTAGTCGTCAAGGTTTACTTGTTCCTGCACCCAGTTTGACTGAAATCCATCGTAAAGTGAGGGTATAGATGTCTCATATACACTTCCCTGCCGCGTGTATCGCCCGCAAAGCGGCGCCCAGGCTGAGGCTCCAGCAGGAGATGCCTCAATCAAAACATAGTCGTAGCTGGATTCGAGCGCCCATTTGCTGTAAAATTGCAGACAGGCATGTGTAGAATGGGTCAGGTCAATATGGGCGGCAGTAATCGTATTATCGGCATTGGGAGGGTATTTAGCGTTACAATCAATGCTGCTTTTTACAGATGAAGGGGGGGTGTGATACACCGTTGTACATAGTCCCCATCCATAATTCAGCCAGTTTGTCAGCGTGTCTTCACCGGGCATGAAATCAGCATGATATTTGCCATAATAAAACTGTACAGTATCATTGGTAACATAATAACCATTATTAACCTTCAAAACATAACTTATCAACTGGCCGTTTGGAGTAGCTGGATTCAGTGAATAACTTATGGAATCTGATATTTGCTGCAACATAGCAAGTCCGGTATACACTTTAGGGGTAGCAGAAACAGTAAGCCAGCCAGTCAGCGATACTACCTGTACAGAGTATATGGCGGTATCAGGGAAGCCGAGTCGCTGAAGATTGTAATGAAGGTATCCGGACGTGTTGAAGATAATTTTCTCATCCGTACCTGCGATTGTGGCAAATGGCAGCAGCAGCGAAGCGGTGTTGATATTGGAAATAAGATTGTCGCGGCAATCGGGATAAATGCTGGTTGTCGGCGGATAAAAACCATCCATAATCGAGCCTACTTCGGGTGTATAAGCATATACCCTGCGCTTGGTAGTTGTATCGCCATACATCCAGTCATCAGAATCCCCGTTAGAAATATAACCAAGCATTTCGTTGCAGGTTCCGTAGCGGTATTGGCTGCCATTGGTGATGTAAGCACCATCGGCAAAGAAAAGTGCAGAATCGCTGGTCTGGTAAGAAGGGATATAACCCCATGGATAAATAAGATCATTGTTGTAGGTATGATAATTGAGGTTCAGCAGGAAATGGTGTTGCTCAGCAAACCATTTCATAGCCTGCGTTTCGGGCTCAGAGAAAGCGGCAGTGCCCCTGTAGGTATCATTTGAATCGACCGGACTGGAACCGATATTGTCATAGCCCCATTTATAGCCATAATTGCGGTTGAGATCGACACCATGAGTTCCATCACCATTCAGCCTTCGGTTTTTCCGGAGCATACCTCCGCCAGTTGGGTGGGTTGCAATGTTATACAGGTATCCATCGGGGTTAACCACTGGCACAAAGTAGAGCTCCGCATTGTCTATGATTGCCTTAATATGAGCATCTGTATTGTAATGCTCAAGCAGGTACCACATATAATAGATGGTGGCCGAAAGACTGCCAGGCTCCCTGGCATGGTGCAGTGCAGATACTAACATTTGTGGCCTTAAAGGTTGAGCTGTATCCGGGTGGTTGGAAATGCGCAACCAATAAAGTGGGCGGCCTTCTATACTGTGAAAGGTATCGATTGCCTGTCTGGCACTGATGAGGCCCGGATACAAAAGCCTCATAGAATCAAGAATTGACATTACCTCAGTGTAGCTGAAATACCCTCCCGCATATGTGCCATAGTGAAAATGAACAGGATCAGTTACTGCCGGCAGGTTGCAGCTTACGCTTGTGATTTTTTCGGCTTTTTTTTTATTCTGCTCCTGGTAGTGTTTCACCACATCGCCAATTACAATTTCTACTTTAAAGCCAGCATTTTGTGCTTTTAGAATCTCACTCTCTGAAAAATCGGATGTGAACCACCTATTCTTTTTGTACTCACCATGATCTACGGCCAGGCCGAGTGCGGCAAGATTGCCAAGGGTATGGTTCTGCTCATCGAGGTAAATCCGGGCACGGGAATAATGAGGTTGCTGGGCATAGGATGTGAACACAACCAGAATAAGTACGAGTAATAAATACAATGCTCTCATAGGTAAAAATTTTAGCAGTACAAATATAAGTGAAAATTTAAAATTATGCTCTCAACGGAAAGAGCCAATATTCCTCAAAAATTTTCTTTTTTTAATTATAAAGGCTTAATTTTAGTTATCCTATTTTTATTCAACCCAAATTATACAGATGAAAAGACTTTACTTTCTCTTTATAGCTATCCTGTTTGTGTTTGCTGCCGGGGCACAGCAAAGCAACAGTATTCTCTTTAACAGCCCGGACCCGGGGATGCTGCCACCGAAGCATTTGGAAACGCACCCTGTTTATGGCAAGGGGCCTGCAAATAATCATACAGCCAATAAAACCACAACCGTAACTACCCACAATGACTGGTATGACCTGTGGGATGAAATGTATGACTCGGTGATAAGCTATTCCTTTTATTATTTAATATACCCAGACAGCAGCATACTGGATACCATAGGGTTTTATGCGCCCTACCATGTATTCACGCATGGAATGGGGATGTCGTTTGACCCTACCGACAGCGCCTATTATTATCATGCCCATAACCCGGCCTACCAGGTGTCGGCGCCGTTTCCCTATACACTCTCTTATCAGCTTGATAGTTTTTTTGTTGTAGGCCAATATTTAAGGTATGATACTACACCCAGCCTTACAGACAGCCTGATAGTAGAGTTTATAGTAACGCAGAGTGGCGGGGCGCCACCTGATTCGGGAGCATATGCATTGATTTTTAACCCGGCAGATACCATTTACCGGCATTGCTCGGCCGATGAAACCCCGCGCTTTGCCACGCCCAGGTATTTTAATACTACCGATGATTGCATTGACCCGCTGCTAACCAAAGTAACCCACCAGCGGTATGCATTTGCACAAACAGCAGCGCTCGCCTTTGTGATGAATAAAACGAGGTTTGGCCTGACCACTCCCATAAGGGTTGCTCCCGGCCACTACCTTACAGCATATGTATACTTCAAGAGCCAGGTACATTACCCGGCTATTACTGGTGTTGAAGCGGCCAACACTTACCGGGTATGGGCCGGTGAGCCAAACGGAGCCAATGTTTGGTATCCGCAAAGCTCGCATAACCTTACAACGGGCTATCCTGGCTCTCACCAGACAGGACTGATAGCGACCGACCAGATAAGGTACAACAACACTGGATTCCCATATGCCGGCCATAATATTCTGATACCATCTTATGCTTACGCACATGCAGGAGCCAATCCGCCTTCAGGTTTTGATGTGCCTGAAATGGCATTTCATATTAAATGGAGCGTACCTGATACATCGCTTGCAACCGGCAATACCCATGAGCTGCAACCGGAGTTGAATATCTTCCCGAATCCGTGCAATGATGTATTGAATGTAAATTTTGTATTTGATCACAAATGTGAAACCCGGATAATAATAATGAATATGCTAGGGCGGGCGGTGGCTGTAAAAGATATGGGCTATACCCAACAGGGCAATGCATTTATAAATACATCGGAATTACCATACGGCATGTATTTATGCGAAATTATAACGGATAGGGAAACAATAAGCCGGAGAGTAGCTGTGCAACGATAAAAGAATTTTTGGGTAGCAGGTTAAATTCTAATTGCCTGATAATGAAAGACCACCCATATTTTTATTTAGCAAATTGTCTGTCCGGGGAAAAACTCAAAATAAAAAATGATGAACCAATAAAATGTGGCATCATTTTTGCTGTTAAAATATTATATAGTTATTTCATGGCGCCAGAACAAATGAGAGCAGAGAACAAGTGCTGCAATACGAGAATACCCCCTTAGATACAGGATTCAGGAAAAATTATCACAAAAATGAAGATGCAGTAACCTTCAGATAAAAATTCCGGAAAAAAAAATTCCTTTTTTTTTTTGTTAACAATAAAACTATTAATTTTAGCAACAAATTTACAATTACTCAAAAAAATAATTATGAAACAATCAATTTTACTTTTATCGGCTTGTTTAGTGGCCGGTTTTTCTCAGGCACAGGAGAACAGCAGTATCCTGTTTACGCAAACCTCCAATGCACCGGGGTATCATTCAAGCCCTAAAAATTTGGGCGAAAGGCCGAATATCATGCGCAGAAATGATGCAATCCGGGCTAAATCATCTTCAAGTACCTCTCCAGGGGTTGTAGGATGCTGGTTTGATTTCAACGCAGCCCACGATGGCGGTGCATATGTACCATATAGCGGATCAACCAATACAGGTAATTATGGAGAAGTGCCTATAGCAAATGACTCTACCTTGTACGTACCAACAGGAACGCCTTCACCATTCTATTGGTGGTGTCATGGATTGGGTACTTCATTCGATCCGACAAGTCTGTTCTACAGTTCATTGTATCAGCCAACATCAGGCGCTCCGACATTTACAATTACCAGTACACAAGATTACTATGTGGATAGTATCTTCGTAATCGGAAGTTACCAGCAGCATAATTCAACCTGGACAGATACACTGCATATTGACCTTACTTATACTGGCGCTACAGGTGCAGTAAATGTATGGAACCTTCATAGTCATGGATTATTTTATGGTACAACCTGGGGCGGAAGCTATCCGATAACTCCATCGCCAGATACTTTTTATAATTTTACAGCGGCAGCTTATACTCCAGGCGTAGGTTTATCTTCAGGAATTACAACTCCAGGCGTTACCCGTATTACTAAACTTTTAAACGCTGCAGCAAGAGTTGATACCACCGTAACAGGATGGAATGCATGGACGTTCTCAGTAGGTCATATACACATTCCTGCCGGCGGCAGAATTGAGGCTTTGACTACTTTACATAACAGCCACGCTTATCCATTGGGAACAAATCTTGATTCTGCAAATCTATGGTATCAGGATACATGGTACTGCCCATACAGCGGTTATTTGCAGAATAACAACGATTACAGCACCGGTCTGGTAATTTCTACAGAAGAGCGTTATCACACTGCAAATGCAGAAGTTTATTCTGGTCAGGTTATCGGTGTTCCAGCATATTTCTATTCTGGTCCTCAGTGCGTACAGAATCCACATTATGCATTTTATCTGAAATGTCCTGCATCTACATCAATTCCAAATTTACAGAACAACATTACCAGCTTAAAATCATATCCTAATCCAGCTAGCAATGAGATGACCATTGCTTTCGAAATGCAAACAAATTCTGATGTAACTATCACACTTACAGACATGCTAGGACAGGTTGTTACAAAACAAATTGTTTCAAATACCGGCAGCGCAACTGCAACAATCAATACTACATCATTCCCAGCAGGCGTATACCTTTACACAGTTGAGTCAAACGGACAGAAACTGACTGGTCGTGCCGTAATAGCACATTAATTTTAATTTTATTTCTTGTTTAAAAAAGGGGTAATGCTAAACCATTACCCCTTTTTTTATGCCTGTATCATGGCATACTTTATGCTGATACAATAAAACAGTGGGTTTGGTAGTTTTATCAATAACTACAGATAATTTGAAGAATTACAGAAACAAGGTACTTTTGACCAAGAAACGCTTAACTTAATTATAATGAAAAAACTATTATTACTGGCTGCTATTACCCTTATTCTTCCACGTGTGTATGCCCAAAGCATAAGTAAAGTGTTGCCTGAAGCTGTAAGGGGAGTGCCAGAAAATAATGTAAACAATAAAGCTGTATCCTATAAAAACCGCAATGCAGCAAAAACCACATCCACAACCCTGATTACTGAAAAATTCGGCAGTGGTACCGACTCAACACTACCTACAGGCTGGACTACTGGCAGCCTGGCGGGTTCCGGATCATGGCATTGGGCCAACAAAGCCTCAACCTCGACCTATTCAATGGGTACAATGAATTCGACCACAGCAGCCAATGGCTGGATGATATTCGACTCAGATTCGATGGGAACAGCCTGCCACTGCGCGCCTGCCGGCTGGCTGCAATCGCCGGCATATGTTTGTGATACAGATACTACGGTGCAGCTTAATTTTCAAAACTATTATCAGAGCCTTTATGATTCATGTGTGGTATGGGTAAGCACAGATCCATCGTTTACTACCTATACACGGTATCCGGTAAGGATCAATAACAACCTGCCGCCAAACGGGTCGACTGCCAATCCAGTATTGGTTCAAATTAATATCACATCAGCTGCAGCACTGAAGCCTGCTGTTTATATCCGCTTCGTATATTACGATGAGGCAGGGCAAACCGGTGGTTATTCGTGGATGATTGATGATATGAGCCTTACCAAACTCCATGCTTATGATGCAGCATTAGCAGGTAGCTTTATGTTTGTACCGGATTCTCCAGCCTATAATTCGATGATTTTCTCCACTCCCCTTTCATTTATTGACTCTATATATCCAATCGTAAGAGTGAGTAATTCAGGTGGACATACTGATTCGGCTGTTATTATAACTTCAAATTTATATAATGAGAGTTCGCTTGTCTATTCAAAGAGAGATACAATTGTTGCCCTGTCTTTGAATACAAGAGATTCAATAATCAGGTTTCCGGCTTATTTCCCTGTAGCAACAGGTAATTACCTAGGCGAATTCATTGCAACTTTCAAAGGAGATTCTGTTGTGTCTGACAATAGAAATACCACGGTGTTTTCGGTTACCGATACTACATGGAGTATTAACCATGGACCTGCTACTGAGAGTTTTTACCTTTATAAACCAGGCCCGGCCCCCCTATCCTATTTCAGAGGCACCCGATTTGATGTTCCGCCGAATTGTACCGGCGATACTATTTCCGGATTTGGGGTAGTATTCTCATCGTCAAGTGTACCAACCGAGGGCAATGCAAGGGTAAGTGTGCAACTATATTCCACCAGGCAAAATTCGACCACATGGACCTATGAGGGTACGTCGGTAGCCAAGCCGATAATTTTATCGGATATTTCAACCATAACAACTCCGGTAACCGATTATTTCAGAATAGATCCTTTCAGTTCGGGAGGAGTAAGTAAGTTTGTCCTCCAGCCCGGCACTACCTATGCTGCAGTAATACAGACAGACAGTGTAACTACCAGACTGCTGGTAAACGCCACAGCGGCATCACCGGAATTTGCCTATACAGGTTATTTTGGATTGTATGATACCTCATCCAATAACGGCGCTCCGACTTTCAGTCCGGCCCATGGCACCGGGTTGCCCGGCGCTGTGCCAATGGTACAATTGTATTTTGGTAATAATCCGGTAGACTACACAGCAGTAAGGAATACGAGCCTGCTGAATAAAATAGGCGCTCCTTACCCTGTTCCGGCTGATAACAGTATTACATTCCCGATAACAATGGCACTTAATGCAGCGGTAACAGTAACACTGACAGACGTATTGGGCCAGTTGATACGATCACAGACCGTTGAGGCCATAGGAGGACATCAAATGAATATCACATTCCAGCTCAATGACCTCCGTGATGGCATATATATATATAGTGTGGAGGCAGAGGGCCAGCGTACCAATGGGCGGATAACCCTAACTCACTAAGAGAACATTTCCTGCTCATACAGGTTTTAAATTTGGATAGGGGAATATCTCGCTAAGCTGGTTACCTAAATCAGAAATAACGGGTTTTCCTAACTTTTGTATTTCCTTAACTGTAACGGACGACATTTATTTGTTTTCTACGTCTAGTAACGTAATTTTACGTTACTAGCAAGACATGTAGCTTCATAAGAATTCTTTTATGATAAACTGATTCAAGTACGCCGCTATATATTGCATATATCATAGATTGCTGGATAAGAAATCAGAGCGCTCTAAATACACTTATCAACTGAAGTAACAGGTATTAATTTTTAACCTAAATAATATAACATGAAAAAAACTATCCTGTCTGTTATGACAGTTTTGGGGGCCGTTGCCAGCTTTGCGCAAAATAATAATAGCCATGTACCGCACCAGCTTAATTGCAACTCACAAAAAATATATGGTATAGATGCACCTGCCAAGACTGCTGCAGGTCACCATACCGGAGCCAGAACCACTACTGTAACCATAGCATCGGAGAACTTTGGTTCTGGAACAGACACTACATTGCCAACAGGATGGACATCGGGGATAATAAATGGCACAGGCACCTGGCATTGGGCCGACTGGGCATCGACATCTCCAAATACAATGGGACTGATGAGTTCAGCAACTGCTGGCAATGGCTGGATGATATTTGATGCCGATTCCATTAATACCGATTGCTCCTGTACGCCCTCGGCATGGCTGCAGTCGCCGGCATATAACTGTTCCGGGCACACAACAGTGCGGCTGAATTTTGAAGAGTACTATGGTCATGTATATGATACCACGGAAATATGGGTAAGTACCAGCCCTACATTCAGTACCTATACTGTTTACTCACTACCTCTTAATAACAGCCTTATTTTTGGGAATACAACTGCCAACATAGCCCAGATGCATGTAAATATTACCTCAGCCGCAGCAGGCCATTCGGCAGTTTATATCCGGTTTGTGTATCGCGGCGATAATTTCTTTGATTTATCGTGGATGGTAGATGATCTGACAATAACAGAACTGGATCCACATGATGCAGGCGTTGTGGGCTCATTTATGCTTGCACCAGACCCGACAGCTTATACCGGATCCATATGCAATACACCACTGGCTTTTGTTGATAGTTTTGTACCGGGTACATTTCTCAGTAATTATGGATACAGTAACGAAACCAATGTTCCGGTAACGGCCAATATTTTTAAAGGCATAACAAATGTATACACCCAGACTGGACTGTTTCCCTCATTACCTGAAAATGTAACCGATACGGCGATGTTTTTTCCTAAATTCAAACCAGCAACAACCGGGGACTATACATACATTCTCAACTCTTCACTGTCAGGCGATGCTGACTCTACCAACAACCTGGACACTGTGAGATTTAATGTAACAGATACCACCTGGATGCAGAATGATACTGCTGTAGCAAGCAGTTATTTTGTCTATTTAACTGCAGGAATATTCCCAGGAGTTCCGGCCTATGCAAGTATGATGGGAACCCGGTTTGATGTACCGTCTTCGTCTGTTGGCGATACAGTATCGGGTTTCGGTGTGGCCTTTTCACCTATAACGCGCCCTAGTGGCCCACTTGGCAAGGTAAGTATTCAGTTATATTCAAAACACAAAACAGATACTTCATGGACTTATATGGGCACTTCGGTATCAAGATCATTAACGGCAGCCGATACCTCCTCATTTACTGCAATAAAATGGGCTGATTTCCGCATAGATACTGCAGCATCAGGCGGAATTGCTCCGTTTATTTTACAACCCGGCACTTCGTATGCTGCTATGCTCCAGTTTAATCATATATCCACACTGGTAGCCCTATTTACAGCGAATTCAAATACAATAACCGGTATGAATAATGGAATAATGCTTATGGATACGTCTCGTAATAATGGCGACCATGGCTATCATCCCGGAGCATCAGACAGTGGAGTAAACGGAATGGTTCCGTTCATCCGAATGTATTTTGGAACAATTCCTCTGGATCGTACGGGTATTAATAATGTAAACCAATCCATTTCATCCCTTCCTGCCTACCCAGACCCAGCCAATTCGATAATTAATATACCGGTTTTATCAAGAGCAGATGAAACTGTGACAGCAACTTTATCGAATATGACAGGACAAGTATTGAGAACAAGAACAATTAGAGTGCCAGGAGGAGTGAAAACTACCGTTACATTTAAAACGGATGATTTGGCCAATGGCGTATATAATTATAGTCTTTCGGCCAATGGAGCGCATACCAATGGGACTATAATAATAGCACACTGATAATATAAATATATTTTAGCAATTAAGGGGAGATTTTCTCCCCTTTTTTTCTATTTGGAAA
>CAIVEH010000097.1 GCA_903904855.1 uncultured Bacteroidota bacterium
ATGAATATCACTTTAGATATAACAGAAGACAAAAAATGGGAGTAATCTTTGATACCCTTATAAAAAGAATGGTCAAAAATGATCCAATACGCTTGTTATCAAAGGATTGATATTGCGACCTAAGTGCCTATACCTATAAATAAATTACCTGCACCATCGACTGCAATACCAATTGGCTGATTAAGCGCTGCAATGACAGCTGGACCTCCATCCCCGCTATAACTTGCGATACCACTACCTGCGACAGTGGAAATAATACCGGATGAGTTAATTTTCCGGATAACGTTGTTATTGCAATCTGCAATAAAAATATTTCCTGCAGCATCAACAGCTACCCCAATGGGCCCATTCAGTGATGCTAAAGTAGCTGCCCCACCATCGCCATAAAAACCAGGAATTCCGTTGCCGGCAATAGTGGAAATAATGCCTGAAGAATTTATTTTCCTGACCCTGCTGTTAGCCCCATCTGCTATATATACGTTTCCCGAACCATCAACAGCTACACCTGTGGGTAAATATAATGCGGCATCTGTTGCTGCGCCGCCATCACCACTAAATGTTCCAATGCCTGTACCTGCAAAAGTGGTAATAATACCGGTAGGATCTATTTTGCGAATGCGGTTATTACCCCTGTCAGCAATAAAAATATTGCCCATTGCATCGATAGCAACACCATTAGGTGCATTCAGTTTTGCATCGGTAGCATGGCCGCCATCACCGCCATATAAAACAGGAGAACTGCCTGCAATCGTTGTGATAATCTGTGCATTACTTGTAGCAGAAAAGCAGAAAGCTAAAACAGGGAATAGTAAAAAGGTCAATTTCATAAAGGTATATTTTGGAGGTTTATTCGAAGTACGATAAAATTATACCATTTTATCAATAAACACAAAATTTAGAAGAGAATTTATTACGTCTGATAAAACCTACCCTTAATCCAAATAGTTTTATCTTTAGGCCTTCTAATTATGAAAGTATTTATCTCCGGTGCATCCGGCCTCGTAGGCGGCAATTGCCTTAAGCATTTTACAGAACAGGGTTGGGATGTAGTGGGATCCTACTACTCCTTCCAAACTGATGATACAGTTTTCTATGACACCCTTAACCCGGATCATCCCAATAATTTCGATGTGCCTGCCTTTGCGCCTGATGTCATTGTGCATTGTGGTGCACTCACACATGTGGACTATTGCGAAACCCATATAGAGGAAAGCTATGAGAAAACAGTGCAAAGCACCATTAACCTCATTAAGCTGGCTAAAGAATGTAAGGCCCGTATGGTTTATATCTCTACAGATTATGTTTTCGATGGCAAAAACGGACCTTACCGGGAAGATGCACCCTTTAACCCCTTGTGTGTTTATTCCCGCCATAAACTGGAAGCCGAACAACTGGTACTATCAGATAGTCCTGAGGCGCTGGTGCTTCGGGTAACCAATGTATATGGCAACGAACTGCGTGGCAAAAACTTCGTGGCCCGCATTATAGACCAATGCAAAATCAAACAAAAGCTGACCCTCAAACTCCCTTACGATCAATATGCCTCCCCTGCCAATGCATGGGATATTGCCAGGGCGATGTTTGTATTGCTAAGAGATGGAAAACACGGAGTTTACAACATAGGTGGCACCGATTACATGAACCGTGTTGAACTTGCCCTGCGCGTGCTCAGCTATTTCCCTAATGCCGAATATGACCTAATTCCCATCAGCACTGCTGAAATGAACCAGCCTGCCGCCAGGCCGCTATTGGGTGGTTTTGTGAAAATGAAATTCAGTAAAGAATATCCTGAGTTTTTGTTTGGGAATATAGATAGTTATGTAAAGACACAACTGTGATATACTGCCCTAAAATAACTGGCCCCGAATAATTAAAAAGCTTTAAAAATATATTACCTTCATTTCATAAACGGCAGTTATGAAACGAATCCTACTCCTCTTGCTTTGTATTCCCCTTTTCAGCAAGGGCCAGATTATTACCACATTTGCCGGCACAGGAACGGCTTTGTTTTCAGGCGATGGCGGCCCGGCTACTGCTGCAGAAATAAATCGCCCGTATGAGCTCTATCTGGATAGCACGGGCAACCTGTATTTTCCAGACTATAACAACGACCGCGTAAGGAAAGTGAACAGCGCAGGCATAATTTCGACAATCGCAGGCACAGGAACCATTGGGTATACCGGAGACGGAGGGCCAGCCACTCTTGCACAGTTGAATTATCCCACCTGTGTTGCGGCGGGGATTGGAGGAGACCTGATAATAGTAGATTATTATAATAGCCGCATCAGGAAAATAAATTCAGCAGGCACCATAAGTCTTGTGGCCGGTACAGGTATCTTCGGGTATAGCGGTGATGGTGGCCCCGCCACAACGGCAGGCCTCAACAGGCCTACCGGCGCTTTTGAGGACGCCTCAGGCAATTTGTATATTGCTGACTATGTGAACGACAGGATCCGGAAGGTGGATGTTTCGGGTACTATTACCACTATTGGCGGCACCGGCGTTGCCGGATATAGCGGCGATGGCGGCCCAGCCACAGATGCGAAGATTGATTGGCCAAACAGTATTATTCTCGACCACTCAGGCAATATATATTTTACAGAGTCGCATAATCATGTAGTACGCAAGATCAATACGGAAGGCATTATCAGCACAATAGCTGGAACGGGAGTATCGGGTTTCAGTGGCGATGGCGGCCCTGCCACTGCCGCGAACCTTTGGTTGCCATTACAAATAGCATTTGACTGGGCAGGCAATCTTTATGTGGCTGACGATTTCAATTACCGTGTCCGGAAAATTAATCCAGCAGGTATTATCAGTACCGTGGCAGGAACCGGAATCGCGGGGTATAGTGGTGATGGTGGCCCAGCCACAGCAGCACAGCTCAACCTCGTCTTTGGCGTTGCCGTCGATTGCGCAGGGGGCTTGTATATCAGCGATGCAGCAAACAACAGAATCAGGTTTGTAAATGCTCCGCCACTTGTGCCCATTGCCGGGGCTTCGTCCTTTTGCATTGGAGACTCTTCTCTGTATACAGAGGCTACCGGGGATGGTTACTGGAGCAGCAGCAATCCGCTGGTCGCGGCTATCAGTTCCACTACCGGAACCGTACATGGGGTAGCATCCGGAAGTGTTACCCTCACCTATTCAAGAGGTTGCGCCACCGTGGTCAAAACGATAACCATAAATCCATCGCCTGTTATTTCAGTGACTCCATCCGTTGCAACAAAATGTCCCGATTCATTGCTGCAACTGCATGCTACGGGCGCCACCACCTATACATGGTATCCACCAGCAGGGCTTTCGTGCACCATCTGCCCCGACCCTGTGGCCAGCGGCACTACAAGCGTTACTTACACCTTAATAGGCACAAATGCTACAGGTTGCACCGATACGCTATTAAAGGATGTTTCCGTTATCCCATGTCATACGGGAGTAGGATCAACGAATATACCCCAGCCAGGCATAACATTATACCCAAATCCGGTAATTAATAAACTAACCATCTCAGCCCAGTCGGGCCCCATATGGTCAGTTATGATTATTGACCCAGTTGGGCATATTGTGTTTAGCCAGGCCTGCAATACACTACAGGAAACCATAGACTTGCATGATTTGTCCCCAGGCCTATATTTCATGAGGATAAATGGTACCGAATTGCTGAAGTTGGTGAAAAAGTAAAATCACTTAGGAACATAGCTAAGAGAACTTCTGCAATATTGCGCAGTTACTTATTGTCCTTCTTACCGTTTTTTCCGGCTTGTGATGAAATCTTCAAACTGTGCCAGATAAAAACTGCTTAGGTTATGCGTTTTTGTGAGCCCACCCTTTTGAGCTACCATGACACCATAATAGGTGTCGTGATAACCCTCTACAGCATGTGCATCAGGGTCTATACTCAGTAATACTCCGCACTCTAATGCATACTCTATCCAGCGCCAGTCCAGGTCAAGGCGGCGGGGATGGGCATTGATCTCTATTACTACTTTATGTTCGGCACATGTATCTATCAGCTTCTTAAAATCCAGCGGATAGCCTTTCCGCGATAAAAGCAGCCTGCCGGTAGGGTGCCCCAATATCCGGGTGTAAGGGTTGCGCACTGCTGTAAGCACCCGCTCCATTGCTTTATCCTGGCTCATTTTCAGGTTACTGTGCACAGAAGCAATCACCAGGTCGAAGGTACTCAGCACCTGGTCGCTATAATCAAGACTGCCATCGCTCAGTATATCCGATTCTATGCTTTTGAAGATTTTGAATGGGGCCAGTTTTGCATTGAGCTCATCTATTTCCTGGTGCTGCGCAGCAATCCTGTCGGGCTTCAGTCCACCGGCATAAAAAGCCGATTGTGAGTGGTCGCTGATAACCAGGTATTCCAGCCCCTGGATTATTGCCGCATTTGCCATTTGCTCAATGGTATTTACTCCATCGCTCCATGTAGAGTGCGAATGAATTATTCCCCTGATATCCTTTGGCTGTATCAGTGTTGGCAATTTATTTTCAGCGGCCTTATCCAGTATCCCGGATGTTTCCCGCAACATGGCAGGAATGAATTCCAGTTTATTGGCGGTAAATATTTCCTCTTCAGATGCAGGGGTAGCAGGAATCTGATACTTGCATTCAAATGCAGTAATCAATTCAGCACTGCCGGTTGTAGTAAACAACCTTTTGTAATAATGTGCTTTGTCCGTTAAATAAAACCGTAGCCTCGGCTGCCCCGGCATTTTTACCAGCAGGCAGTCATCCATTTCATATTCCACCACAGTACCCTCTGTCTCCTGAAATGCTTCATTGATTTCTTCCTTATCCAGGTCGGTTACCAGCTCCACATATTCCACCGTTTCATTCTGCCGCCTTATATCACCAGTCAGTGAAAACAGATTATCAGGATACGTTTTCTGCAGTTGGGCCACCAACGAATTTCCAAACACTTCCACCTCTGCCCACAAATGAAAACCCAGGTTCTGCTTGAAATAAACAATGTTCTGCAACACACTTTCCTGTGTCTTGGCACCAAAACCCTTCAGGGTTACCAGTCGGTTTTCCTGGCAGGCATACTCGAGCTCTCCGAGGCTCTCTATACCCAGTTCATTCCATATCACCGATATTTTTTTTGGACCAAGTCCTTTAATCTGCAGCATATCAATGATGCCTGTCGGTGTATTGGCAATTAGTTCCTCCAGTTGCGGCAACTTACCAGTAGCCAGCAATACTCTTATTTTTTTACCTGTTGCCTCCCCTATCCCACGCACATTAAACAGTTCGGCATCATCCATTGTTGCAATCTCTGCCGGCAACCGCTCAATATTGAAAGCTGCATTACTGTAAGATTTTGTTTTAAAGCTGTTTTCGCCATGTATGTCCATCAGTTTGGAAAGCAGGGAGAACTGGTCGGCAATTTCGTAGTTGTTCATTGTTCTGTTGTAGAACATCAAAAGTATATGGTTGCAGCCAGAAAAAAAATTAGCCCCCCATTTATCATGGTTTCATTCAACTTAAAAATTTTGAAAAGGATTTTCGGGAAGCAACGTTGTTTATTCTAATAAATTTTCATTTTTTCACAAAATCTGGCACGATAAATGCTGTAGAATAACTTGTTCAACAATTATCAGGATATTATTAAAATAAAATCTCTAATTTAGCGTTATTATATCATGTACCCGATGCTCAAACCCTTATTTTATTGCATACTATCTTTATTCCTGTACTCGCACAATGTTGCCAGATGCCAGGATGTGATTGTAAAAAAGAACGGGGATACTATTGCAGCAAAAGTGGTACGGGTAAATCCTTTTTCAGTTGAATTCAGAAAACCAGAAGGTACCGATAGCAGTATATTAGCCATCAACAAGTCATATATAAACTACATAATCTACAAAAACGGCGTTACTGACACATTCAGGGTTTCGGATATACAAAACGGCCAGAATGACCATATATATAAAGTTGACCCTGAATCGCACAATTACAAAGGCAATTATTATGGCAGCATGAGGCTCGCTGACAGAGGCACACAGGATGCCAAAAAATATTATAAAAAATATAAAGGCGCTAAGTTTTTTACTGCACTTACAGCAATTTTTATTCCTTACAACTTAATTCCGGATATTATAATATACCATACACCCCCCAAACCGCAAAATTTAGGATGCCCATACCCGGAATTAATGCTCAAACAGGAATACAGCACTGCATATAAGCAAAAAGCTTATCAGATAAAAAGAAAACAAATGCTCAAGGGTGAGCTTATTGGATATGGTATTGTAATGTCGGCAGTGTCTATTCTTGTTATAGCTGCGCTGTCAACACATTGATTTATTTCATTAGTATTAATTTATGTAAATATTTAAACAAAATAAACAAAAACAACCTTTATGAACATCAAAAAAATAATTACCGGTATTACCTTTTTACTGATCACTGTTACCGCAATGGCTCAAGATAAGATCATTAAGAAAAACGGAGAAACCATTAATGCAAAAATATCCCTTATTAATTCCGATATCATTGTATTCAAGCGCTTCGATAACCCCGAAGGGCCTGAGTATACCATACCCAAGGGCGATGTGGCTAAAATAAAGTATGCCAATGGCACCAGCGATATTTTTGAAGAAAATAACGACCGCATAGGTGTGGAAAAGGGAAAAGAAAATGTAAAATCATATAACGAAGCAGCCCGCAATAAAAACATTATCGGTTTTGCCCCATTGGTTTTCACAGAGCATGGTTATGGCATAGGGGTAAACTGGGAACATAGCCTCGACAAAGCCGGATGGGTTACTGTAAATGTACCAGCCATCCTTACCTGGAATTTTGCCGATGCAGGCGTTCAGAAAGACGCCTTATTCTATCTTATGCCAGGAATAAAAGTGTATCCAAATCTGAACGGTTCAATTAAAAGTAAATTTTCTATCGGCCCATCACTTGTCTTTGCTACAGGTACTGGTTCTCCTTCAGGGAGTTATACTTATAGTGTAGATCCTACTCCGCATCAAAGTCACGTTATGATGGGTGCTATGGCGCTGGTAGGTACTAACCTCTTCCCTACTGAACATACATATCTTGGCGCTGATTTTGGCTTGGGTTACAGCTACCTAAACCAGTATAGCGGCCATAATGATGTTACGTCAGTAATCATGCAATTATCTCTTAAGTGTGGCTTTAAGTACGAAAGCAAACTAAAGAGGAAACCACAAATGTAAATCAGTTAGCTATCACGTTATTTAATATTAATTCCCACTAAGACACACCAATCAATTAACCCTGATTGGTGTGTTTTATTTTTGCATTCCAGGATTCTTATCTCACTTAATACGTAAATCAGGATTCCCTTACTACTTTTGTTTTTCTAACCATTCCGGAATGATATATCATATAGTAACAGGAGATGTGGCTGCAGCGCCTTTGAAGGAAGCAATAGTAAACGAGCCATCAATGGCTGGCGAGGTAATTGTAATAAAAGATGTTTTAAGTGTAGGGCCGCTAAAGAAAGAGGAAGGCCAGAAATTTTCAGAGCTACGCAGCGCTTTCTGGCAGCAGATAGTAGTGAATGAAAAGAACCCGGTGCAGGTAGATGATATGGAAAGACTGCTGGAAACCAGCCTTGAAGTATCGAAAAATGAGGAAGCTAAAATTTGGATTTGGATGGCCCCCTGGCCTGCCGACATCTGCACCTACTATTGGGTATTGAAATACCTGGGCAAATATCCCTCCCGCCTTTATGTGGTTAATATTGCCGGCCTGCCCTTCCTGGATGAGCAGGGCAAAGTATTTTTCCCAAAAAGCCTGGGAGAGATACAACCAAAAGAACTGATCAAAGCCCGCCGCCTGGCACGCCTCGTCAATCCCGGCGAACTGGAAGTAGATACTGATGAATGGCGCAAAATTGAGGCAGCCAATTCTGGTATCCGCACCCTTGAGGGCGGAAAAAGACTCAACTCTAAAACCGAAGATTTCTACGATAATCAGCTGGGCAGTTTCATCTCTCATCAATACCAGAAAGCATCGCGCATTATAGCACAGGCCCTGGTAAAATTCAACATTCCCACCGGCGATCTTTACCTTGGCTGGCGCCTCCGCAAAATGGTAGAAGCCGGAAAACTGGAACTACAGGGAGATACCACAAAAGCCCTTAAAGATTTTGAAGTGAAACTGCCCGGTGATGGGACAAATGCGCAGTATAGTTTACCATTGTAATTAAAGCTC